>JAEZFH010000238.1 GCA_023437885.1 Bacillota bacterium
ATTGCCGCGCTGGAACGAAGTGTATAGGGCAGTCTTCGGACAACAAAAGCTATGATTACAATCAGGGCGGTTCCGCTCAGCAGAATCGGCTTCTTATTGAAGGCAAGCAGCAGCGTAATTCCCAGAACAGATCCCGGTATAATATAGGGAAACATGGTCATAGAGTCGATGATATTGGTAATCCAGCTTCTCCTTCTGGTTGTGATGTAGGCAATGAACATCGCCAGGAAAATGATAATAATAATCGCAATAATACTGAACTTATAGGTATTCAAAATCGGTTTGCCAAGGTTTTTGAATATGGTGCTGTAGCTGTTCAGTGAGAAGCCCTCGGTAAACATGGAGCCGTTGGTATTCTTAAAGGAAGTATAGACTACGGTCAGCTGCGGGATAATGGATAAGAATACGATGAAAAAGGTTAATCCATGGAGCAGCACGTTCTTCCCGCCGTGCAGCCTCTTTTCCTGGATCGGACGCAGGGAGCTCATGGTAAAGGATTTTTTATTCACAATATATTTTTGTCCCAGGAACATGACTCCGGTGATGATAACCAGGATCACTGCCAGGGCCGCGGCAAAATTGGCCTGGCCTCCCATCTCACTGATGAATTCATTATAGATCAGAACCGGCATCACATTATAGCCTTCCCCGATGAGCATCGGCGTGCCAAAGTCAGCAAGAGCATTCATAAATACCAGCAGGGAGCCCGCTAAAATCGTAGGCGCAATCAGCGGCAGAATTACAGTGATGATTTTACGGAAGGGGCTGCATCCAAGGCTTTCCGCCGCCTCACTCAGGGAGGCATCCACCTTCTTCAAGGCTCCCCTGGTGTAGAGGTAGATATACGGATATAATTTCAGGGTCAATACCAGAAGAATTCCCCCGAAGCCATAGATGGAGGGTGCCTGAAAACCAAATACAGCGGCCAGGAATCTAGTCACCGCTCCGCTTCGCCCGCAGAGGAGAATCCAGGAATACGCTCCGATAAACGGGGGAGAAAGCATGGATATAATAATCAGTATATCCAATAAGCCCTTGAATTTTACCTTATAGACCGTCGTAAAATATGCCAGCGGCGCTCCGATGGCCACTGCCAGGGCTGTGGTGCAGGTAGTCACCAGGAAGCTGTGCCACAGGGTCCGGTAATAATATTTCTTCTGAAAGAATTTCAGAAAGTTTGCCAAAGTAAACTCCTGTGTCCCCGGGTCCTTAAAACCGCTTGCAAAGAGGGAGAACAGGGGATACACAAGAAACAGCGCAAATACAATTGCGATAACAATCGTAATCATGGTCCAGAAATCCGGTTTAAATCGTCTTTCCCTTTTCATTTTACCTCCATCTGCCGCTTCAGCGGCATATATTTTACAAATTTACTTTGCGAAAAACGCACATTGCGGCTATGTTCAATCTTTCATCAGGTTTTGCTTTCCGTCCCCGGTAAATACATTGATCTTATTGGGGTTGGGCTTCAGGGTCAGTACCTCCCCCTCGTCATAAATCCGGAAGGACTGTCCCAAATCCTGGGAGTATTCCAGGGAAGGCTGGTTTTCAACCGCCATGCCGTCGGCAAATTCCAGTTCATAATTCGTATATTTTCCCAGGAAGGTCCGGTTCTTAATCTTCACCCGGATTCCTTCCCCATGCTCCAGGAATTCCTCCGGACGAACCGAGATGATTACCGGCATTCCTTCCTTGCAGTCCTCCTTCAGATTGGGAACGGACACCTTATATCCGTCCTTAAACCGTACATAGCTTCCCTTCTCATCCCTGCCGCAGGTTCCCCCAAACAGGTTGGAGTGTCCGATGAAGGTGGAAACAAATACATTGCTGGGGCGGGTATAAATTTTCTCCGGCGCTCCGATCTGCTGGATTACCCCTTCATTCATAATTGCGATCCGGTCTGAAATCGCCAATGCCTCCTCCTGGTCATGGGTTACATAGACCGTAGTAATTCCTACCTGCTTCTGGACCTCACGGATTGCGCTTCGCATCTCAATCCTTAATTTGGCATCCAGGTTGGAAAGGGGTTCATCCATTAAGAGCACGCTGGGATGAATGACGATCGCCCGGGCAAGGGCGACACGCTGCTGCTGACCGCCGGAGAGCCGTTCGGGAAGGCGATCCTGGTAGTCGCTGATCTTAACCACCTCAAGGATGTCATCGATTTTCTTCTTCATCTCCTGTTTGCTCATTTTTCTGATTTTCAGGCCGTATTCCACATTCTGGCGCACCGTCAGATGGGGAAATATGGCGTAATTCTGGAATACCATTCCTATATTGCGCTTGTGAGCCGGTATCTGATTTATTATCGTATTGTCGAATTTGATTACACCGCCTTCGATGCTGTTAAAGCCTGCAATCATACGAAGCAGTGTGGTTTTGCCGCAGCCGGAAGGCCCCAGCAGGGTAAAGAACTCGCCGTTTTTTATCTGCACCGACAAGTCCGGAATAATTGTCACATCACCATATTTTTTTACTACATTTTCTATATTAATTGAATTACTCATTCCCTGTTTCTCCTTTTCTGCATCAATCCAGTCGGGGCTACTCTTCAATGAAGGTTATGCATTCTTGGTTATGCTGTCCTATGGCATAAAACGGGCCTTCTACAAAACAGAAATCCTTGTTAAGCAGGGGCAACACACCCGCAGAAAGATCTACGCGCTATTTTGTAAAAGACCCGTTTCTTAATCAGCTTGTACTGCTTTAATGGTATTATTAATAGCTTGTGAAGATGTCACTGAACTTTGTCAGCCACTCTTCCTTCTTCTCTACTACCAGATCCTCGTCATCAAAAATTATGTTCATCTCTTCCTTCGGTGTCAAATAGCTGGGTGCAACCACATCCGATCTTACGGAGCGGCGGTTTAACTGTTCAACGATAATGGTCTGGGCATCCTTGCCGGTAATGAAATCGATAAACAGCTTCGCATTATCCATGTTCTTGGCATTTTTAATGATGTATACACCGTCCGGTTTGGAGATAACGCCTTCCTTCATATAGACAATCTTAACCGGCGCGCCGTCGGCAACATATTTTGCGGCACCTTCCTCAAAGGTAAGGCCAACCACATACTCACCGTCCGCTACTCCCTTGTATACTGCGGAGGAGCCGCTTAATAATTTGCTGTCCAGGTTCTCGCAAAGCTTGCCTACATAATCCCATCCGCTCTCCGGATCGCTTCCGTTCCCCATGGCATAAAGCATATTAATCAGGTGCTCATAGGAGGAAGAGGACTTTGACGGATCGGCACAGGCAATTTTTCCTTTTAACTCCGGCTTCAATAAATCTTCATATCCGTTTACTTCAATGTTTCCGATTAAGTCCGTATTAACCATAATAACACTGGGGATGTCCGTAAATCTTGTCAGAGGTCCCTCCGTATTCTTCATATCCTCTCTAACAAACTCTTCATTTACGGATTGATAGTCCTCAAACAAATTCATCTGAGGCTTCATGGTAGAAAGTGAGCCTCCCCAGAAAATATCCCCCAGGGGATTGGCCTGCTCGGACTCAACTCTTTTTAAGAGCTCTCCGGTACCAGCTGCGATTACTTCCACCTTGACACCGGTCTGGGATTCGAATTCACTTACCAGAGGGTTGATGAATTCCAAGGGATGAGGACAGTAGATTACCAGATCCCCTCCGGTTGCGGCTGTCTCTGCTCCCTGCGTAGCCTGAGGGGCTTCGGTGGCTGCCGTTTCCTGGGCGGGTTTTGTGACTGCGGCATCTGAACCCTGGTTCGACGTATCCTTGGATGAATTACCACAGGCGGTCAATGAGAAAATCATACATAATGCTAAACAAATCGATACTATTTTTTTCATTTTTGTATCCCCTTTTCTTTTTGATTGTGAGTTCATTTTAGCGTATAATCCGGTTATAAAAAACCTTGTTTTCAGTATAAATATCTCAAATTCTGAACATATTGTCACTCTTGTTGTAGATTTTAAACAAATATGATTTCATACAAGACTTTACGCCAGGCATTTTATATAATTATCTTCTCACAAATCCGCATTTTCTAGTGCAACCTTATAATTACACCATAAGCAGCTAACATTATGTGCGGAACAAATGAGTACCCCTGCTTAGCCGGCAGAATATCGAAGGCTGACCCTAAACATAAAAAATTCCATACCAATTACTATGTGTGCTTGGTATGGAACTCTGTTATTTCATCTTCTCTTTGAGGGAAGACTCACTGTATCATATCACAGTTCTATCTTAACTTTTTGCAAATGCCAGATATCCTTTACATACTCCTCAATGGTTCGGTCAGAGGAGAATTTGCCGCAATGAGCCACATTCAATATCGCAGCTTTTGCCCACTGCGCCGTATTGCGATACGCATTTTCCACCTTCTGCTGTGCTGCTTCATAGGAGCGGAAATCCTTTAGAATAAAGTATTGATCAGCACGCTCACCGCCCGAACCCAACAGCGAGGTATAGATTTCCCGGAACAGTTCGGGATTCTCCGGAGAGTAAAATCCATTTACCAATTGGTTTAGGATCATTCTTATATCACTGTCCGAATCATAAATATCCCTGGGGTTATATTGAGCATTGTGTTCATAGGCAATCACTTCGTCGGAGCTTAAGCCGAAGATAAAGGCGTTCTCCTCTCCCACTTCCTCCACGATTTCAACATTGGCTCCGTCCATAGTTCCAAGCGTCAGCGCACCGTTTAGCATGAATTTCATATTGCCGGTTCCGGAGGCTTCCTTGCTTGCGGTGGAGATCTGCTCGGAGACATCTGCTGCCGCAAAGATTAATTCCGCATTGGAGACACGGTAATTCTCAATAAATACTACTTTAATCTTACCATCAATGGATGCGTCATTATTAATCACATTTCCGACGCTGTTAATCAGCTTAATAATGGCCTTCGCCCTGCGATAACCAGCGGAAGCCTTTGCTCCGAAGATAAAGGTTCTGGGATAAAACTCCAGCCCGGGATTATTCTTTATCCTGTTATATAAATGCATCACATGCAAAATATTCATAAGCTGACGCTTATATTCATGAAGCCGTTTTACCTGAACATCAAAGATCGAGTCGGGATTTACTTCAATATTGTTGTGCTCCTTGATATATCTGGCAAGCCTTACCTTATTCCGGTATTTAATATCCCTGAATTCGGCCTGGCAGGCCGCATCCTCTGCATAAGCTGCCAGTCCCTGTATCCGGGGCAGATCCGTGATCCAGCCGTCGCCGACCTTCTTGGTTACCCAGGAAGCCAGCAGGGGATTTCCATGGAGCAGGAACCTTCTCTGAGTAATGCCGTTGGTTTTATTGTTGAATTTCTCCGGCATCATTTCATAGAAATCCTTTAATTCCTGCTGCATTAATATCTGGGTATGGAGCCTTGCAACACCGTTTACCGAAAAGCTTGCTGCAATCGCCAGATGGGCCATTTTCACCTGACCATGATAAAGAAAGGCCATTTTCTCGATTTTATTGTCATCTCCCGGGTATTTGGCCTGGATCTGTTCTATAAAGCGGCGATTGATTTCTTCGATAATCTGGTAGATTCTCGGAAGCAGTCTTTGGAAAAGCTCCTGAGGCCATCTTTCCAATGCCTCCGACATGATTGTATGGTTGGTATAGGCACAGGTCCGGTTGGTTACTTCCCAGGCTTCCTCCCAGGTCAGATGATAATCATCCAAAAGTATACGCATCAGCTCTGCCACCGCAACCGTCGGATGGGTGTCATTCATCTGGAAGCATACCTTTTCATGCAACCTGCGGATATCCTCATGCATCTCCATGTATTTTGCCACTGCCCGCTGGACGCTGGCAGATACAAAGAAGTATTGCTGCTTTAAGCGCAGCTCCTTTCCTGCATAGTGGTTGTCGTTGGGATAGAGCACCTCACAGATGGTCCTCGCCAGATTCTGCTGCTCCACTGCTTTCTGATAATCCCCCTTATCAAAGGAATCCAGATTAAAGGTATCGATTGCCTCCGCATCCCAGATACGGAGGGTGTTCACCACATTGTTTCCATAGCCCACCACCGGCAAATCATAGGGTATCGCACGCACGGACTGGTAGTTCTCCTGGACAAATTTGTCCCTGCCGTCTTCCCATTTATGAACACTGACGTACCCGCCGAACTTTACCTCAACCGCATACTCCGCCCTTTTCATCTCAAAGGGATTGCCATCCTTTAACCAGTTATCGGGTTTCTCCACCTGAAAACCGTCCACAATGGTCTGCTTAAACATACCGTATTTATAGCGGATACCGCAGCCGTAGGCCGGATAGCCCAGGGTGGACAGCGAATCCAGAAAGCATGCCGCCAGTCTTCCCAGCCCGCCGTTTCCCAGAGCTGCATCGGGTTCCTGGTCCTCGATCATATTCAAATCCAGCCCCAATTC
>JAEZFH010000436.1 GCA_023437885.1 Bacillota bacterium
GGTGGGAGATGATACGACGCTGGCTCAAATTATACGGCTGGTGGAGGAAGCAAGCTCCTCCAAGGCGCCCATATCCAAGCTGGCGGACCGGATCAGCAGCGTATTTGTTCCCATAGTCATAGTGATAGCCATAGCCGCCTCGATTACCTGGCTGCTAATGGGGTATAGCTTTGAATTCGCTCTTTCCATCGGAATAGCAGTACTGGTAATTTCCTGTCCCTGTGCACTGGGGCTGGCTACGCCGGTTGCCATTATGGTTGGAACAGGGAAAGCTGCCCAGAACGGGATTTTGTTTAAATCAGCGGAAGCATTGGAAGTGCTTCACCTGGTTAAGACGATTGTTCTGGATAAGACGGGTACAATTACAGAAGGGAAGCCGAAGGTTACGGATATTGTTACGGTTCCCGGAATAACGCAGACCCAGCTGCTGCAGATTGCAGCCTCCATAGAGAAGCCGTCGGAGCATCCGCTGTCAGAAGCAATTGTAGAAAAAGCGAATGAGTCAGGCTTAAGCTTAGAGGATGCGAAGGAGTTTCAGGCAATTTCCGGCAGAGGAATTCTGTCCCGCCTTGCCGGCAGGCAGTATATTGCAGGAAATGAACGGCTCATGGAGGAGCAGGGGATTGATCTGCAGGGATTAAATAAAAAAGCAGAGGCTTTTGCGCTGGAAGGCAAGACTGCTTTGTATTTTGCAGATAGTGAGAAGCTTCTGGGGATCATAGCGGTTGCGGATGTAGTTAAGCCAACGAGTCCCGGGGCAATTCGTGCCTTTCAAAATATGGGAATTGATGTGGTAATGCTGACAGGTGACAACAAGAAGACAGCTATGGCAATTCAAAAGGAATTGACAATTGACAGAGTAGTTGCGGAGGTTCTTCCCCAGGATAAAGAAAGTGAAGTACGCAAGCTTCAGGAAAAGGGGCAGAAGGTAGCTATGATCGGGGACGGAATTAATGATGCTCCGGCACTGGCTAGAGCGGATGTGGGCATTGCAATCGGAGCAGGAACCGATGTGGCGATCGAGTCTGCGGATGTAGTATTGATGAAGAGTGATTTACAGGATGTGGTAACGGCGATTCAGTTGAGCAGAGCAACGCTCAGGAATATTAAAGAGAACCTGTTCTGGGCCTTTTTCTATAACACCCTGGGAATACCGCTGGCGGCGGGTGTGTTCTATGTGGCCTTAGGCTGGAAGCTGAACCCTATGTTTGGTGCAGCGGCGATGAGCTTGAGTTCAGTGTTTGTTGTAACCAATGCTCTGAGACTGAGGTTCTTTAAAACAAAGAACAAGGCATGAAGACTTGCTCGTTTGCCAATTCCGATTGGAGCAACAAGATCAGGAACATGTCCTATGTTCATGATATAATAGTATGGAATGTGAAATATAAAAACACAGATACTATGTGTAAAATTGAAAGGAGATTGTAATTTATGAAGAAGATTATTGAAATCAACGGAATGTCCTGCGGACATTGTCAGGCCAGAGTAGAGAAGGCGTTAAATGCAATTGAAGGAGTGGATGCAAAGGTTGAACTGAAGAAGAACAGAGCAGTGGTTACCTTAGAAAAGGAAATCAACGATGAGACTCTTCGCAGTGCGGTAACCGAAGCCGGATATGAAGTGGTGGGAATCTCGGAGAAGAAAGGGCTCTTCTCATAATACAGAAACAGATATTTACTTGGGAAGAAATCAATTGACGGAAGACCTTTTTCCAAGAAAAGGTCTTCCATATGAGCAGGAGGTTTATGTATGAAAGCAGATAAGGAGAAGGTCATCCGCCTGCTGAAAACAGCCAGGGGACAGATTGACGGTATCCTGAATATGATTGAAGAGGACAGGTATTGTATTGATATCTCGAATCAAGTCATTGCCACAGAGGCAATTCTTAATAAAGTGAATCGGGAGGTGCTCCATACTCACATCGATTTGTGTGTGAAGGAGGCAATCGAGAAGGGAAATGCACAGGAGAAGCTGGAAGAAATCAGAATGATTATCGATAAGCTTACCAAATAATGTGCAATATAATGGTAATCCCTTTCGGCATTTGATGTATTTGGCAGTAGGAACCGTGCCTGAAACAGAGAAACAACGAGATGCTCGCTTTGCGGGCTTCTCTTGCGTTCCATAAAACAGATTGGGCAGGAGGCTAATTATTGGTTGATCAGTCTCCTGCTCAATTTGTTTTTATGATTAGAATTAGTGTTTAGTAAACATGCGTAAAGCGTTGCGGCTTTTGCATATAAATTATAATAATATGATACCGGATTTGCCAATAACAATAATTCATATATTTTCCAACAATATATTTATATGGTATTTACATGGTATTATTTGAGTGCTATAATGAATTGCAGTGTTAAGTAAACGGACGTAAAAAATGACGTAACAATACGAGGGAGGGGTCTAGGATGGAGTTCTTGGATTGATGTGAGAGGATTGGATTAAGTGAGAATATAAGAATATTTAACAGGTAATTGAAGGAGGTAGATTTAATGAAACGAGTGATATGTCCTATTCTGGTTATTTGCATGTTGATTTCGTCAGTACATGTGAGTGCTGCTTCCACAAACCCAGCTTCCATAGTACAGAAATACAGCACATCCAGTAGCAGCAATTCATTGACTTCTCTTATGGCTGTTCAAGAGAAGAACGAGCTTTTTATATGTGTAACGGGAAAGGCAATGACGAATACATATACATTTTATCTGGAGAAAGATCAAAAAGAAAAAACAGGGAAAGCGATTGGATGGTGGGCCAAGGCTACCGGTGATTATAAAATCACGGATGACAAGCTATATAGGTTCACTAATAGGAAGTGGGAACCAATTAATGTTCAAAATGGCTTTGAACTGGTCAAAAATGATACTTCCATAGAAATAAGAATGAATATTAATCTGTTGGGGTTAACGGAAAGCCAGTCGATAAAAGTGGGATTTTTTGATGAAAAAAATGGTCTTATTCCCAGTGCAGGTCAGGAAATGATGGTCGTTGGCAAGGCAGCTCCTGACATCTTAAAACCTAGCCTTAAAATTGACGGAGAATATTCTCCGCAAGAATGGGACAATCTCAAAATAGCCGATGGACAGGATAAAATAAAGGAACTCTATGCATATAAGGATACACAAAAACTATACATAATGGTCCTGGGGGAAGCTTTAGACGGGATAAATAATGATATCTATTTAAATACGGACAACAATACTTCTACCGGTTATAAAAACTGGGGACAATATGGAGAGAATGGAGCTGGTGCTGACTATTTACTTGAAACGGATGAAACAGGATTATGGAAGCTGTTCAAATATGTTGGTCCTGATTGGAATTGGGCAGAGTTGAACGATTCAATAGAAGCTGTCGTAAAGAGTAAGGATGGACAGCAGTGTCTCGAACTTTCAATGGATATCAATGCGGTTGATGCAGCAAAAAAGAGTATATATATTTCCATGGGGCTCAATAATGATACCGGCTTTGCTCCGGTAATCTGGGCTGATCTTCCTTATGCCAAGGCTATAGATTTGAACAGTTATGGTATAAAGATAGATGGAAAAACCAAGGACTGGGCAGGAGTTGACGCAAAAGTTGCTGCTGACCATACCGCACTGGAACTTTTAGCAGCACAGGATAGCCGTAAGCTGTATACCATTGTAAAGGGAAGTTCAATGAATACTCAGAATGAATATGTTATTGACGTGAAGAAGGGGGGCTTCAACTATGGGATTTATTCCGGTGTTGACTATGTGGTAAAAGACGGATATGTTTATCCATTAAAGCAAAGTAATCTTCCAGACAATAGCAAAAGATCTGCAGTATCTATGAACTATCAGGATAATGCTGTAGAAATGCAGCTGAAGCTTTCTCAGATTAATTATCCCGCTGCTGGCAGAATAAAGATTGCTTACTTAGGTAAAAACATTCTCAGACTCCCTGAAGATGGCGGAAAATTGAAGGTTACCAGCACGTGGAAGACAGTCAGTGAAAAAAGTGCTTTTTATCCTGAGGAGGATTATACGCCTGTTGCTAATCCTTATAAGGGGTGGCTTCCATGGGCAGACCATGACAGCATAAAAGAGCCGCTTACGCAAGAAGTGAAAATGGCATACTTCGATATTAAGTGGAGCGAGCTTGAACCTATGGAAGGAAAATATGATTTTGCAGCAGTTGAAAAAAAATACAATTTTGAATACTGGCGTAAAAAAGGGATCAGGTTAAATCTGAGATTTGTTATGGACGACCCCTCCGAAGACCCAGCGCATATGGATATTCCAATGTGGCTGTATGATAAGCTGGCCGAAGAAAACAATAGTGGATCAAATGGTGGTAAATGGT
>JAEZFH010000464.1 GCA_023437885.1 Bacillota bacterium
ATACAAGGTGTTAAAAGAGAAACAGCCCCTGTCCTATCACATCCGCCTGGAGGGTCTGCAGCCGGGGAAGCATACCATTCATCGTTACAGCATTAGCCCGGAAGGGGGCAGCACTTTTGACGCCTGGGTGTCCATGGGTGCGCCGGAGCCTTTGACACTGGAGGAAGAAAACCGGCTGTTATGCTTATCCTATCCGAATTACTTTACCGAGAATATAATCAGTCAGCACCAGATCAGCCTGAAAGCCAGCTTAAGGCCTCACGAAGTGCAGCTTATTATTGTAAAGAGATAGCAGAAAAGACATGACTGTTTCATAGAGTATCATATAGGGGTGGCAAAGAGATCAAAATAAAACGGCAAAAAGGTCGCAATAAAGACGGTTAAAGGTTACAATGAAACTGCCGGAGATTAAAATAACCGCAGGAGGTCATAATAGAACCATACGATGTCATGATTTCATCATGGGAAGCTGCAATGAAATTATATGAAGTCAGAGTGGAAACTCAATGAGGTCTTATAAGTCAACAATTATGGCATTGGAACTTATAGTAAAATTATAGAAAATCACAATTGATAAGTAAGAAGAGCGTTCAGTGGACTATGAAAATTCACAATTAAATCATGAAAAACCCATATTTAAATTGTAGAAATGCTGATATACATCACCGTATATCAGCATTTTGTCATTTCTATATCAAAATCATGTCGTCATCTGCAAAGTAGATCCCTCCGTAAAAAGAAGCAGCAATATGTATCTATAAGGAAGTACTTTATAAAGTATATCTTATTATCAATATGGGATAAAATCAAATTACTAATTAATATTTATGGGAGGTACAATGATGGCAAAAAAATTCTTCATTGACGAGGTACCTGTGATACAGACCAAAGCAGGCAAGCTGAAAGGTTATTTTTATGACGGAGTATACATTTTTAAAGGAATTGATTATGCACAGGCAAAAAGATTTCAGATGCCGGAGGAGGTAGCTCCGTGGGAAGGCGTGAAGGATGCCACCTCCTACGGATATGTATGTCCGCTGATGCAGCAGGATAATCCTACCGCTGAACTGATGGTGCCGCACCGTTACTGGCCGATGGATGAAAAATGCCAGAATTTAAATATCTGGACCGGAGCCCTAGGTAAAGAGGCGAAAAAGCCGGTTTTAGTCTGGATTCACGGCGGCGGCTTTACAGCTGGCTCCTCCATCGAACAGTCAGCCTATGACGGTGCCAATATGAGCCGCCTTGGAGATGTGGTGGTGGTAAGTATCAATCACCGTCTCAATATTCTTGGATATCTGGATCTTTCGCCTTATGGTGAGAAATATAAAAACTCCGCGAATGCAGGCCATGCCGATATGGTAGCAGCGTTACAGTGGATTAAGGAGAACATTGCGCAGTTCGGCGGCGATCCGGATAATGTCACCTTGTTCGGACAATCCGGGGGAGGTATGAAAATCACCGGTCTGATGCAGATACCGGCTGCAGACGGCCTCTTCCATAGGGGAATTGTTATGAGCGGTATTGATGACGGCAAGCTGATGCCTCAGGCCCGGGGTGATGGCAGGATGATTGTGACAGCGATGTTGGAGGAACTGGGGCTTCCAGAAAACGATACCGAAGCCTTAGAGGCACTCCCATACAGTGATCTGGTGAAGGCCTATCAAAAAGTAAGCATGGCGGTTATGCAAAAGGGCGGATATGTAGGTTGCGCACCGTTAATGAATGATTATTATTTCGGGGAACCTCTGATCCATGGTTTTACCGAACATGCGAAGACGATCCCGTTGATGATTGGTTCCGTTTTTGCCGAGTTTGCATTTAAGCCGGCAGCCTATAATAAATATGAGCTTTCTGCCGCTCGGGAAAGGGAAATGCTGGAGCAGCGCTTTGGCGAGCACACGCAGGAGCTGAAGGATTTGTTTGCGAAGGCGTATCCGGAAAAGAAGGCGGTTGATTTATTGTCACTTGACAGAATCTTCCGCACACCCTCGAAGGAACTGGCGAAGCTGCTGGCAGAGGGAGGAAAGGCTTCTGCATATTTGTATCATTTTACTTTGGAATTTCCAATTAATTTCGGTAAGCCTGCATGGCATTGCTCGGATATTGCCTTCTTCTTCCACAACACGGATAAGGTCGAAGTCGCGAATCTGGAAGGCGTTTCAGATAAGCTGGAGGAACAGATTTTTCGTGCGGTGATCAGTTTTGCACAGGCCGGTAATCCCAATCATCCGGGTCTGCCGGAGTGGCCGGCTGTGACAGCCGGGGAGGAGCCCACCATGATCTATGACAGGGAGTGCAAGGTCCTAAATAATTATGATGACGAACTCATGAAAACACTTCATGAAGCCTGCGGCCCCTTCAGCCTTGCCGAATTGTTTGCTCAGGATATTCAGCATTAGGAATAGAAGTATCATCCCTTTAAGCGGGTGAAAGGGATGGATTAGTAACAGGTTAGCTTCGAAATAGGAGGATGGCATGAATAGAAAATATGCGGTAGAACTGTTAGCCCGGATGAAGCAGAATGAGCGGACAGAGAATGTAGAAGGAGTAAAGGTACTTGTAAAACCGATTCCGGAAGGCGGCGAATCGGGAGATATGGATCCTCGTCTGTATCGTTCTATGAGGATGCTGCCGCTATGGATGAAGCTGATGCCAAAACCCAAAAAGAATCAGACGATACAGGAAAAGGTCGCGCCGCTGCGCAAAATGTTTGCAGATTATAAGGGAATTCAAATGGTTACAGAAGGCGTGGAAACCCGGAATTTTCTTGTGGAGGGGACGGAAGCCTACCGGATACCGGTAAGAATGTATAAACGTACCAATCCCGGTAAAAACCTGCCGGTTTTCATTTACTATCATGGAGGAGGCTTTTTCGGAGGCTCTCCGGATATCGTAGAGCAGATGTGCAAATTGCTGGTCGCCAATCTGGACTGCCTCGCATTTAATATAGACTACCGTCTCTGTCCGGAAAATCATTATCCTCAGCCGCTGGATGATTGCTTCTATGCAACAAGGTGGATCTATGAGAATGCGGAGCACCTTGGCGGCAGCAAAAAACGCATCACGGTCAGCGGAGACAGTGCAGGAGGAAATCTTGCCGCAGCGGTAACCTTAAGGGACCGGGAAGAAGGGACTGGTATGGTAAAGCTTCAGGTATTGCTCTATCCGGCCTTAAATATCTCGGGAAAACATACGGAGTTTTATCAGGGGGTTGATCTTGCCAAATACAAACGCAGCAGGAGGTATGGAAAATTATTAAATGCTGTTTTAACAATGATGAGCGGCTTGATGGGAAATGACCCTGCATCCAATATGCTTGATGATGTTTATTTACAGGGCTATGAGAAGCAGGATCATATCTATGCATCCCCGCTGCTGGATGATATGCATGAGCTTCCGCCCACCCTTTTAATCTTTGGAGAGCACGATTTCCTTGCATTCGAGGATTTCGCCTATGCCCAGACCCTGACAAAGGCGGGAAGAAAAATCAAAACGATCATATATCGAGGGCTTGGACATGGCTTTGCTGACCAAATCGGGGTGCTTCCCCAAGCAGAAGATTGCATTCAGGAGATTGCGGCATATATGAAAGAGGTTTTATAAAGAAATCTATAAACTACAAAAGGAATATGGAGGAGGATATTATGAAACAAGGAAAGAACTTAGCTGAGAAGATCGGGATTGGTGAAAAGCTGGCCTATGGCTGCGGAGATCTTGCCAGTAATCTGGTCATGGTTCTGACCGGAACCTATATCACGTTCTTTTACACGGATGCACTTGGCTTGAACGTAGGGATTATCGGTACTCTGATGTTACTATCAAGACTATTTGACGGTTTCTCCGACGTAGCCATGGGTTATATTATGGATAAGACAAAATCCAGGCACGGGAAAGCGAGAGCCTGGATGCTATGGCTTTTTATCCCGTTCGGTGTATGCACCGCACTGCTTACCACGGTTCCTCATATGGGGGATATTGGGAAATATATCTATGTATTCATCACTTATAATTTAATGACCACCATACTTTATACTGCAATTAATATTCCTTATGGTGCTTTGAACTCACTTATGACCAGAGACCAGAACGAGAGAGCCTCCATCAATGTGTTCCGTATGACCATGGCGCAAATCGGCGGACTTTTAATTAACGCATTTACTCTTCCGTTGGTTAATGCAGTCGGCGGCTCCGCGAACCAGAAGTCCTGGATTATTGTTTCATCGATTTATGGCTTCCTTGCTGCCTTGCTCTTCTTCCTGTGCTTTATTAAGACAAAGGAGAGAGTGAATGCTGTATCCGAAAAGGATCGTGAGCTTGGTCTCGGTAAAACCTTAAAAACAATGATGAAAAATGATGCGTGGCTGATTATCTGCGGTATCTGGGTTGTAACCGCGCTGGGTATGTCAACGGGAATGAGCTGCGGTGTATATTTTGCAAAATATATTTTACACAACGAATCACTGTTCGGCTTTATGGTTGTAACGCAGACCGCAGTATCCATCGTTATTATGGCAGGCATGATGCCCTTGATAAAAAAATTCGGTAAAAGGAATGTAGCCTTGGTCGGAGCAATGATCTCTCTGGCCGGTCAGATTATGATGGCTGTCAATCCCACCTCGTTCTCCTGGCTGATGATATGCGGCGTTGTGAAGGGAATTGGCGGGGCACCGTTAATGGCAACTCTGTTTGCCATGGTTGCCGACACGATTGAATACGGACAATGGAAGACGGGTATCCGGGTGGAAGGAACCTTATATGCCGCAACTACATTTGGAGCAAAAATCGGCGCCGGCATTGGCGGGGTTATTGCAACAACAATACTTGGGGTGGCGGGATATAACGGACTGCTTGCAGAACAGGGGCCGGCTGCGATAAAAGCGATAACCTCCATCTACATCTATGCACCGATCGTATTCTTAGCAATTGTGCCGATTCTTTATGTTGTTTATAAATTAGATAAGATTTATCCCAAGGTCATGGCAGATCTTCATGAAAGAGAGGATAAGGGGACAAAATAGGGGCATCTCTGCCTGAACTTAATAGGAAAACCAGATGATATTCCTGGTGAAATTCAACCTCCCCTTGTGTAATGAGGTTCGTCAGATATCCAAGGGCACCCAAAAAGCGGATTCTTAGGGATCCGCTTTTTTTTGACGCAAAGACAGAGAAAGAAAACGATGGCTTAACTTAATTGCCGGAGGATAATTATAGTTGGTCACGTGGATGTAATTAAATGGATAGCTAAAAATGTCCAATTGAGGTATAATCTGATTAATTAAAAGCAGCTCACTAAACGGTACCAAAGAATATATATCCATAAAGAAGAATAAGCCCTCCTCCGGCTTACAAAAAAAGTCTCCGGGAAACCATCAGGCTGCGGTCAGGTTTTATTATGGAAAGTATCTGAGGCTGCTGCATCGCAGGAAACTGCAGATAGGCTCTCAGGATACGACCCGGGAAATACATGAGAAGCATATTGCCCTGCTAAGAGAAAACAATGAGATAAACCAGGATGCCGCTGCCGGATTGAAGCATATTTACCGAAAAGCGAGATACCAAATGACAGAAGAGATTACCCAGGCGGAAGCGGAAAATGCAAAAAAACAATACAGGGAGATAAAAAGCCTGCTTCCATGACATGCTGTTGTCATGTACGCCATGCTAGAATATGAGTAATGAGAACGACGGCACCTGTATCGTGTGCCCCGATTACAGGAACATACTTTTAGTACCTATAAAAATAACAGGAGAGTGAAGCTATGCTAGTACCGCATCTGCACTTTAACGGCGATTGCAGCCGTGCGATGGAGTTATATGTGAAGGCATTGGATGCAGCCATTCATGTGATAATTTATGAGAATGAGGAACATCCGGATCAGGGAGTATTGCATGCGGAAATGTCAATTCACGGACAGAGAGTAATGCTGAACGATAATCGCAGCATCGATATGGATTATCATGATTTTCCCTTTGTCCAATTAATTGTGACCTTTCCGGAGGAAGCGCAGTTAAAGCATGCCTTTGACCTTATGAAGGATGAGAAAAAGATTGTAAGTCCGATGGAAGCGGCAAGCTATTCCCCCTGTACCGTCGGCTTCTGGGACAGATTTGGAATTCGATGGGGCTTTATGGTGGAGGAGGAGCAGGAAAATCAGACAATACAGGAGGTTCAAAACGGATGATTTTAGGGGAAGTTTGTATTGAAACAAGTGATGTGATCAAGATGGCTGGTTTTTATCGGAGCATATTAAATATTTCCGGGGAATGCTCCGATGAAGTACATCAGTTTGTCATAACGGAAGGGACGACCCTAACCGTTTACAATAACGGTACGCCAAAAGACCCTGTGAATCATAATATCAGTCTGGCTTTTACCGTAGATGATGTGGATAAGGAATACCAGAGATTATTGAGTCTGGGAGTACATATCATAGATGCACCCAAGCTGCAGCCGTGGGGGGCAAAGAATATGCACTTTTGCGATCCAGACGGGAATCATATCTATTTTAGAAGATTTTCTGGTTAAACTTAATAAAAAGCTGATCATACGTCCATCCCTCCGGTATGTCCTTTAAGACAGAGATACCGGAGGGATATTCTTGTAATCAGGATATCATAATATTCCTGATTTAATATACCGGTAAAAAATTATGCGTTCCTTCTAAAACTTTTTGACTCCTATGTACGTCTAAAGAATAGTAACAAACCTGATACGTATCAAAAACCAACGAAAGGAAAAATTATCAGATGGATAAGAATAACATACAGAGGCTGATTACGGATTATGCCGTCAGTAATAAGGATAAAATTTACAGATTGGCCTACAGTTATGTAAAAAACGAAGATGACGCCCTGGATATTGTACAGGAATCCATATATAAGGCGATGGTATCAATGAATACAGTGAAGGATCCCAGTTATATAAAAACCTGGTTTTATAGAATTATAGTCAATACTTCCCTGGATTTTTTAAGAAAGAGAAAAAGAGAAGTGTTGATAGAAGATGAGAATTGGGAAAGCCTTGAACCGGCAAGAGAGGATCAGTATCCGGATCTGGATTTGAAAAAAGCCTTAGACCAGCTGTCTGATAATTGCAGAACCATTATTGTTTTAAGGTATTTTGAAGGCTTAAAGCTGGAAGAAATCGCCGTAATTCTTGATGAAAATGTCAATACCGTCAAGACAAAATTATATAAGTCCCTGAAAAAAATGAATGTAACCATGAGTGAAAGCATATAAGGAGGAGCATGGAATGAACGATGTAGTATTTAATAAAGCCTTTGATGAATTGAAGAAGGAATATAACAATGTACCAATTCCGAACGGTTTGGATTTTGTCGTGAAAAAGGCACTGAAAGAGGGGAAGAAGGGGAGGAAGTATCCTAAGAATACCGGTATCCTGGTATTGCGTATAGCGGCAGCCTCGGCAGCGCTTTTTATCCTGCTGATTACGGGCGCGAATACCAGCCGGAGCTTTGCCGAAACAATACAGCAGGTTCCGGTCATCGGAAGCATGATCCGGGTATTCACCTTTCGGGAATACAATGTCAGCGAGGACAACTATGATGCCGGCATTCGGGTGCCACAGCTTGAAGGAATGGACAACATAGAACTCCAGGATACTCTGAATGAAAAATATCTTGAAGAAAACAAAAAGCTCTATGAGGAATTCATGGCTCAGATCAAAGAGCTGAAGGAGGTTGGTGAGGGACACCTTGCTGTAAATTCAGGATATGAAGTTATTACGGATAACGGTACTATATTTTCGATAAAAAGATATATCGAGCAAACCCAGGCCTCTTCCTATGTGGAAAACCGGTATGATACCGTGGATAAGAAAAACCAGGTGCTGATTACTTTACCCAGCTTGTTTCAAGAGGATGATTATATTGAGGTGATCAGCAGCGAGATAAAAAAACAAATGGCGGAGCAGCTTGAGGCAGACCCCGGAAAGATTTACTGGCTCGATGACGGGAATACCATACCGGAGGATGTATTTGAAAAAATAGACCGGCAGCAAAGCTTTTATATTAATTCCGAAAATAAGCTGGTGATCTGTTTCGACGAGTATGAGGTTGCGCCGGGATATATGGGGAATCCGGAATTTGTTATTCCTACGGAGGTAGTTGAGAGGCTACTGGTAAGCGGTGAATATCTGAAGTAATCATTCTATTGCTAAGCAAACCCGGTGTAGCTTTGCATAGTTTACCGGAAGGAATGACTTCCGGTTCCTGCATGGAAGTAATACAAATTTGTTGAATAGGATTGGAAAATAGTGTAATATGGTATTAAGAGCTGTTTGATGTGATTGCAGCTCCTAATACCAGAAGAAAGGCAGGAAAAACGATGAAAGGGTTAGTGAGAAAATTCTTTATTGGCACAATCATACTTACTTTGCTGCTTACAGGAGTTCAGACCGCATGGTATCCATCCTATGATACAGTGACAGTGCAGGCACATTCCGGGAGGACAGATTCCAGCGGAGGACATAGGGATAATAAGAATAAAAGCGGCCTGGGGTCCTATCATTATCACTGCGGTGGTAATCCGCCTCACTTGCACAAGGATGGAATATGTCCCTACGATAAAGCTTCGATAAAAGAGGAGTCCTCCAAAACGAAGAAGGATACATCGCTAAAAACGGAAGGAAAAGCTTCTGAACCAAAGGGAAAGATTACGAAGGCGGTAATAAAAAAGGTACAAACGAAGCTGAATAAACTGGGATATGACTGCGGCAAAGCGGATGGAAAGGCAGGTAAGAATACCAGGAACGCCTTAAAAAAATACCAGGAGGACAATGATCTGAAGGTGGACGGAGTTATCGGCAAAGAGGTACTGGAAGCCATGGGAATTAATTAATTCGTCAGAATCGCAACATATATCAGGCGGGGGACTTTAGTCTATGATAGAATAATCCTGCAAGGAGTGAAAGAGATTGTCTGTAAAAACGATTGAATGCATGCTGGACTGGGTGGAAAGCAATCTGAAGAATGAACCGACACTGGATAAAATGTCGGAGTACGTCGGCTATTCCTCTTACTACTGCTCAGCAAAGTTTCATGAAGCGGTAGGGGTATCCTTTAAGGAATATGTTGTGAGGCGCAAGCTTTCCCTGGCAGCGGCAGAGTTATGCGAGACGGGGGAGCGGATCATCGATATTGCCGTAAAATACGGCTTCTCATCCAATGAGGCGTTTTCCAGGAGCTTTAATAAATACTATGGGTATACCCCCAGCCGCTTTCGCAGTGTCAGACCATATTTCCCGGAGTATGGCAGGAATGTCAGTACACCGCCGCTCCTTAGTAAAATTTCAGGGAGCCGGTCATGATAGGAAAGCTGGACAGAAACGATTTATGCTGGTGCAGCAGCGGAAAGAAATACAAGCATTGTCATCAGGACATTGATGCAAAAATCAAACAATACAAAAGGGTGGGCTGTACCGTACCGGGCAGGCACCTGTTAAAATCCTGCCATCAGATTGAAGGGATCAGAGAAAGCGGCAAGGTGAATACGGCTGTTTTAGACTATTTGACAGATAAAATCCGGGTGGGGATGAGCACGAATGAGATAGACCGGTTGGTATATGACAGAACCGTGTATCTGGGCGGACGTCCGGCAACTCTGGGATTTGAGGGGTATCCAAAAAGCGTCTGTACTTCCGTAAATCAGGTGGTATGCCATGGGATACCATCGGATAGGGAGATCTTACAGGAGGGAGATATTCTTAATGTGGACGTGTGCACTGTGTTAAACGGCTATTACTCGGATTCCTCCAGAATGTTCTGCCTTGGAGAAGTCTCAGCCGAGAAAAGAAGGCTGGTGGAAGTGGCGCATACGGCAATCAGTATCGGCTTGTCCCAGGCGGCTCCCTGGAATTTCCTTGGGGATATCGGGCAGGCGATCAATGATTATGTAAGCTCCCAGGGCTGCAGCGTGGTGAGGGAGATCGGCGGGCATGGAATTGGGATGAAGTTGCATGAGGACCCCTATGTAAGCTATGTATCACGGAAGGGGACGGAGATGCTTCTGGTTCCCGGAATGGTATTCACCATCGAGCCTATGATCAATCTGGGAACGGCTGAGGTCGTTGCTGACCGTGAAAACGGCTGGTTCATATCTACCCGGGACAAATTGCCTTCGGCACAATGGGAGGTTACGGTTTTGATCACGGACAGCGGACATGAAATACTCGCCTGCTGATGACTGCGGAGCATTTATCCGGGACTTCCCACTGCACTGGAAATGTGTCGGATTAGCCTGAAAGATCAATAGTTTAATTCTGATTTAATAATTGGTGAGTCTGAACCTTCCTGTCCTTTTGCTTGCGGCAGGAAGGTTTTTTAGAGATGAAATCAAATAAATCCAAATTCAATAGGGATTTGGTACTAAAAATGGGTTTTTTAAACAAATCTGTACCATATTACTAAAAAATTGGCGAAAAATAGGTATAAAAGCTGAAAAACACAGAAAAATAGATTTGATATTGAAAAAAAAATAAATATAATATAAAATTTTAATTGCAAATAAAATCCAATAAAGGGGTAACGACTGACATGAAGAACAAAAGAAACGGGTTATTTAAGGTATGTATTTCTTTCTTATTGATGATCGGATTAATCCTGCCGTCTCAATTAACAACATCAAGTGCTCAGGCTGCGTCAAAGCCATCCATTGAATCTGAGATTACAATCAATGCCGGAAGCATAAGAGGTGAAAGCTTCGTTTATCTCAAAAACGATAAGCAGGTGTTAGAAGTGTACAATCCGGTAAAGAAAGCTACCTATAGCTTCAAATCCAGCAACACAGGAGTACTGAAGCTGAAAGCAAGCGGAAGCAAAGTATATCTGACCGGATTAAAGGCAGGAACTGCTACAATTACCTGTGAGCAGAAGTTAAGCGGTAAGACCACGAAGGTTGGTACCTGTAAGGTTACCGTAAAAGCAGCAGAAGTATATTCCGAATCTTATGACGGGCTGTCGTTAGGAAAAGGAGAAGGAATCTTTGCTTATTATAGTTACCGTAACTGCGATGCAACCTACACCTTTACTTCCAACAGCAAGAACTTCACCATGAAGGAAGTAATTGAGAAGGAAAAAGGGTCCAAGGACAACTATCTTGTTAAACAGAGCTATACTGCCAAAAAGGCCGGTACTTATACTGTTACCGTAAAGGAAACCTATAATAAAAAGACCAGAACCGTTGGAAAATTAAAGTTTGAAGTGAAGAAGGCCACAGTAGCAGAAGAATATGAGTTGTATGAATCCGATTATATCGGAGCATTCAGCCTGATCTATTATTCCCGAGGTGATGTAAGCTATCTCTTCGATGACGGTGATGCAAGCGTAGTTGAATTCTATAATGGAGAAGACGGCGGTGTATACATGGTCGGCAAGAAGCCCGGAACCGTAACCGTGAAGATTTATGAGGATGCAACCAAGCCGGATAAGAGTAAATTAATCGGAAGCTGCAAGGTAACAGTGAAGGAGCTTAAGCTGGAAAGCTTAGATTATTATTTGTTTGATACACAATCCTATGTTGGAGGCAGTGCCATCGGATATCAGGTTTATAAGTATCCTACGAATGCACCGGAACAGGTTACTGTTACTTCCTCCGATCCCAGCATTGCAACCGTAGGTGAGATGAATGAGGATTTTTATGGTGAAATTACTCCTGTAGGTGAAGGAACTGTTACAATTACCATAACCTGTGGAGATATTACAAAGACCGAAACCGTAACAATATATGCAGATGAAGATGCAATGTACGCATGGTAGAATTCATTTGCGGAATTACATTTTTTGATTTTCTGTAGTTGGATGCAGGTCAGATTTGACACAGACGCAATAGATAATCAGAATAAAGAACCCCTTTCATTTGCCGCTGAGGGTATGCGGCAAGTGGAAGGGGTTTTTGTATGAAGATCAGGGAAAGAGGCTTTCATTTTCGACAGTTCTGACATATGATAAAATGGATACATGTAAATCTATTGAAAATATTATTTGTATTTGTATCTCTTGACGATAGAGGGAGGTATTATGAATCGATATGCAGTATGCGGTGTTGTTATGCGGCAGGGAAAGATCCTGCTGGTTCGCCATACCTATGGGATGGCCAAAGACAGGTTATTGATTCCCGGAGGTTACGTGAAGGAGGGAGAGCTGCCAACGGCTGCCATCGTCCGTGAAATATATGAAGAAACCAAGATAAATACAGAGGTGGAATCCGTTATCTCGGTGCAGTTTAAGCCGGAAGAGTGGTGTGTTGTATTCATGATGAAATACATATCAGGAACTCCGGAACCGGATTATACCGAGAACAATGAATCCATATTTCTGGCGATGGAAGAGGCCCTCGCAAGAGAAGATTTAACCAGAACTTCAAAGGTCATTTTGCAGACAATCCGGTCTGCCAGTTATAAGGAATTGACCGGCAGTGATTTTTGCCCTAATACATCAACGCCTTCCGAATATAAAATATTTGGTGTATTATAACGAAGTATAGAACATGACCACAAGCTTGCTTGTTTTTATGCCGAAAGTTTGTTTTTGTGTATACGTTGAAAAAAATAAAGGATTTGCTGCGCAAACCGGTTAGCAGCGTTAAGAATAGGTATCGGATCTGGAAGGTTGGGAATCTCACCGTAATGCATTGCATTAGGGCAGATTTTCAACCTTCTTCTGTAGTTTAATTGAAATAAAAGAACGCAGATCAGTAATTTCACAGACGCATTCGGATAGTTTTGTTTCATGGAATCTCTTTCTTGATTAATAAGATTTGCAAAAATGGCATAATATATGATTACGCTGATTCAAATGCGATAAAAATTTGCATATTATCAGGAAAGGGACGCAGCATGACTTTGAATGATTTGGGACCAAAAGAGTGGGAGCAATTTATGAAGGATCTTGCTTCCGATCATAGGAATATAAAAATAACGAGATACAATACCATCTTGGATTATTACAATCAAATTGCCTATAAAAAGCTAAATCGGATTCGTGACCATATTTCAGAAATATCCACAGATATTATAGCCCTGATTCCGGCAGCCCGGTGGTTGTTTGACAACTTTCAGATGATGTACCGGGAGATCAAAAAATTCCGCGCTTCAGGGACAAGCTATGAGCTGCTTCCGATACTGAGAGATGGAGAGGACAAAGGGTATCCGCGGGTCTATGTTCTTGCAAAGACCATCACCCAGTTGAGCGGAGGACATTTGAATGAAGAAAATATTCATATCATGCTGTCGGCCTATCAGAAGGAGATTCCGTTAACAGATAAGGAAGTATGGGTATTGCCGGAGATCCTGGGCTTTTGCCTTTTGGAAAACATCATCGAACTGGCCCAGGAAATAATCCATATTATTAAAATTAAATCCAAGGCGGATAAATTTATACGTAAAAAGCTGGGAAACAATCACGGGATGGTGGAGATATCCTCCCTGCTCATTGAGCTGGAAGAGGAATGCAGGCATGATTTTAACTTCCATTCCCATGTAATACATCTTTTAAAGAACATGTCAACAGACGAAATATCAATCCAACGGTATCTGGATTATCATTTTAAAAGCTTTGAGCGTCTCATTAAGCCTAGCGATGTATTTACTGCAGAAGGTAAAATTGAATCCCAGCTGGAAGCATATATCCGCGCGTTGGTGATCAGCTTAAGGGATATCAACGATATTGATACAGAAGCATTCTTTGATATTTATTCCTATCTGGAACATATCCTTTCCAAGGATCCGGAGGGTGTCTATTCAAAGATGGATTCAGAGAGCAGAGGGATGTATCGTCAGGTTATCGTCAAGCTTTCCCGGAGATACAAAATTGAGGAAGAGAAAATTGCAGACACCTGCCTGGCGTTGGCTGTTCAGGGAGTGCAGGGAATGAACTGTTCCCATCATGTCGGTTTCTATCTGCTTGGGAAAGGTTATCGGACATTGCATGCGAAGCTTTTAGGGAAGCAGGTACCGGACAAGCCGGAGAAAAAGAACTGGAAGGGGCTTTTGTATTTTGCAGCTCTGGCAGGAAGCTTTCTGTGCTTAAATGCATTCCTGATCTTTATCATCAGGAACTTGAGTCCGGGATATACCGCAGCGCAGTTTCTGCCGGTATTTCTTGCCGCCTCTCCGCTGTCGTTCGGAATCTGCCTGGAGATAATCAATTTCATTTTTACCCGGAATATCCAGGTTAAGAAGATCCCTTCCATGAATTATCTTGCCCAGGTGCCGGAGGAAGCCAGAACCTTTGTTGTAATGCCTGTAATTGTGTCCTCCAAGGCACAGGCTATGGAATATATGAATCGGCTATGGAAGCATTATCTGGCCAACCGGCAGGCGAACCTGTATTTTGCCCTTCTGGTTGACCATAAAGATTCGCAGGAAGAATTCCTGGCGGAGGATAAAGAGATTGAAGCGGCGCTTCTTAATCGTTTGGTGGAATTAAATCAGCTTTATCCCTCGTTACATCCCATATTCTCGCTCTTCGTCCGCTACCGGAAATGGAATGAATCAGAGAAGTGCTATATGTGTTGGGAACGTAAAAGAGGAAAGCTGGAGGAGTTCAACAATTTATTAAGCGGAATGCCTGTGGAGGATACCAGCTTTTCCCTGATACAATGCGACAGGGAAATTTTAACTGCTTTCCGTTATGTCATCACGCTGGACTCGGATACGGACTTAATCCGGGATAATGCCGCCAAGCTGGTAGGGTTGATCGATCATCCGATGAACCGGCCGGTTCTGGACGAGAAGGGTATGCGGGTAAAGGAAGGGTATGTCATTATCCAACCCTCAGTCAGAAACCATATCGTTAACCGGAGCGGAAGGCATTTTCCCGAGCTTTTCGGGGGGCAATCCGGTATGGTCTATTATGCTACAGCCGTATCGGATATCTATCAGGATATCTTTAATGAAGGAATTTATATCGGGAAGGGAATCTATGATCTGCAGGCCTTTCACCGGCTGCTGCATAAGGTGATTCCAGAGAATAAGGTTCTCAGCCATGACCTGCTGGAAAGCTGTTATGCCAGAACCGCATTCTCCAGCAGTGCCAGAGTAATGGATAATTTTCCCAACAGTGTAATCGCTTTTGCAAAGCGGGAGCACCGCTGGATTCGTGGTGACTGGCAGCTCTTTCCCTGGCTGTTTCGAAATAAGCTTGCCGGGGGCAGGAGCCTATGTGCCTTATCGAGGTGGAAAATCTTTGATAACCTGAGACGAAGCCTGGTGCCTGTCAGCAAGCTGCTGCTGATCCTGCTTAATCTGATCCTGCTGCCGGGAGCATTGTTTCTTTGGGTTCCCCTGGTTTTTTTCAGTGATGTATTCCAGCTGGTTGTGTTGATCTTAAGCATAGCAAAGCAAAAATTATTAAGACCGAAGCTTGCCCTGGTATCCAAGGGGTTGAACAAGGAGCTGGGAATCATGCTCGTACGGGCCTTTATGGAGTTTGCCATAATACCTTACCGGGCTTATATAGCTGTGGATGCAATTTGTCGGACCTTATTCCGCCTGTACATCAGCAGAAGAAATCTGCTGCGGTGGAACACGGCAGAAGCGGTAGATTCCCAGATCAGCAATTCGCTGAGGGGATATTTTCTTACAATGTGGAGCAGTGCTGCGGCTGCAGGGATATTGCTGTTTTTGTTGCTGAATGGCAATATCTCCTTGTTTGGAAGAACCTTATATGCAATAACGATGCTGTGCTGGGGGGGAGCGTTTTATCTGTCCTACCGAATCAGTCAGCCAAGAGTTGGTGGTAAGGAGGAGATTAAACCGGAGGATAAGGAGATGCTTTTGGAGGCCTCCCGCAGAACCTGGATGTTTTTTAAAGATTTTGCAAGACCGGAGTACCACTATCTTTGCCCGGACAGCTATCAGATCGCCAAGGTGGAAAAGCTCAGTGATAAAACCTCTCCGACCAATATCGGGCTCCAATTTTTATCCATATTGACGGCGAGGGATCTTGGGTTTGAAACCTTGACCCAGACGGTTATACAGACCGAAAATCTAATGGAAACGGCACAAAAGCTTGAAAAATGGAGAGGGCATCTGTTCAACTGGTATCATATCGGGACACTGGCGGTGTTGAATCCGGCCTATATATCGACCGTAGACAGCGGCAACTATCTCGGACATCTGGTGGCGCTAAAGAACGGACTGCTGGAGCAGCAAAAGCAGCCGGTTTTTA
The DNA here is from genome assembly GCA_023437885.1 of Bacillota bacterium. Classification (GTDB taxonomy): domain Bacteria; phylum Bacillota; class Clostridia; order Lachnospirales; family Lachnospiraceae; genus Mobilitalea. The sequence goes on from JAEZFH010000464.1 coordinate 16,191, forward strand.
CAGAGAATCTCCTGAGAGAACTGAATACAATTCTAAAGCTCAGTCATTATGAAGGCCAGCTTTCAACAAACTACGCAACCATCGGTGAGTTTTGTGAGGCGGTTACAGGCATCTGGGATGATTTACAGGGCAGGGCATTAAAGCAATACGAGGATTCCCGCTGGATCAGGGAGCTGGAAAAGCAGATAGAGAGTATCGTACAGGAGGCAACGTACTTCCTGCTGAAGCCGGAGCGCTTTTCCTCCTGCCCTACTCTGGAGCAATTAGCAGAGAAAGGGAATAAAAATGCCATTATGATGGCTGAACGGATAAATCATTTATGCAGGCAGGTGGATCAAATCCTGGCTAATGTGGATTTTAGATTTCTGTTTAATGAGAAAAGGATGCTGTTCCACATTGGCTATCATGTATCCTCCCAGACCCTGGATGCAGGCTGCTATGATTTGATGGCCTCAGAATCGGCCCTTACCAGCTTTCTGGCAATTGCCAGCGGCAGTGCCCCGGAGAAGCATTGGTTCAAGCTTGGAAGACCCCTGACCATGGTTAAGGGAATTCCCTGCTTTGTTTCCTGGAGTGGTACCATGTTTGAATACCTGATGCCGAATCTGGTATTGAAGGAATACGAGGATTCGGTATTTGCCGAGACCTCGAAGGCTGCGGTATTGCAGCAGATAAAATATGCCCATGAAACAGGAATTCCCTGGGGGATATCAGAATCCCAGTATTACCGGTTTGATCTGAATGCCAATTATCAATACAAAGCGTTTGGAGTTCCCAAGCTGCGGCTGCAGCCGGTCAGGAAGAATTCTCTCGTAGTGATACCCTATGCCTGTATGCTTGCTCTGGAGTATGAGAAGGAAGCCTGCTTTGCTAATCTAAAATGGTTGAAGGAGCTGGGCGTGTACGGTGAATACGGCTTTTATGAAGCGATAGACTACAATAGTCCCGATGCCTCGGAGATGACACCTTATTGTATTGTACGCTCCTTCATGGCACATCATCAGGGCATGAATCTGGTTGCGATCAATAATTTTCTGAATGATGGAATAATGCGAAGCCGTTTCCACTCAGAGGCAATGGTTAAGGCAACGGAAAGCCTTCTGGAGGAGAAACGCCGCAGCCATCTGATCTCGATCGCAAAGCAGGGCTATACAATTAAGATTAACAGGTCCTATTTTAAGGAGGAGGCCTATAGCAACCGGTATGTGAACGGCATCTCACCAAGGCTTCCGGTTACCAATTATCTCTCCAACAATCAATACTCCCTGCTAATTACCTCGGATGGTGACGGCTTCAGCTGTTACAGGGATTTGATGCTGTATCGGTGGAGAGCGGATTTATATGCAAATTCCGGAAATTATATTTATATCAAGGATACCAAAAGCAAGAGAGTGTGGAGCAGTGCCTATCATCCGACCAAAGCCGAACCGGATCGGTATCAGGTGGTGTTTTCTCCCCATCAGGCACTCTTTATGCGTAAGGATGGAGAGATTTCGACTCAGACCATAGTCAGCCTGGATGCTAACCGAAATATGGAGATACGCAAGGTGACCGTGGCAAATCATGGCAAAGAAGCCAAATTCATTGAATTGACCAGCTATCTTGAGGTTGTGGACGATACCCATCTGGCAGAGCTCAGCCATCCTGCCTTTAATAAGCTGTTCATGGAAAGTGAATTCCTGGAGGAACAGGAGATCTTTCTTACAAAGCGCAGAAGCGGTAAAGGCACGAATTACCCTTATGTCATGCATATGGTAAGGTCCTGTGTGAAGCCGTTAAGAAAGGTGGAATACGAAAATGACCGGTTAAGGTTTTTAGGCAGAAACAATACCCCGGCGAATCCCGCAGCGGTTGAAAACAGTATCTCCCTCTCGAATCAGGCCGGCTTTTGCAATGATCCGATCATGAGTTTGAGAGTGACCATCCCTTTGGATGCGGGAGAGACTGCATCGGTTTCCTTTATTACAGGAATATGCAGCAGCCGGGAGGAGGCAATCCTGATCGGTCAGGAATTAAGCCGGGCCTACCACGTTGACGATATATTTGAGAAATTCAAGCTGCAGAAGGAAATTGAGCTGAAGTACCTGGAGATATCGAGAGCGCAGATTAATGCGTTCCAGGATCTGATCGGCCCGATTTACTATCCGTCCAGATATTACCGGGGACCCAGTGAGAATATCCGCAGAAATTACAAAAACCAGAGCTTTTTATGGAGGTTTGGTGTATCCGGAGATAATCCGATTATGCTGCTGCGTGTAAAGTCCATTGAGGAGACGGAGCTAATCCGGGATGCGTTAAAGGCTTACGAATACTTGAAAATGAACCGGGTAGCCGTGGATTTGATTCTTCTCAGCGAAGCAAAGCATGGCTACCTTCAGGAATTGGATGATCTGGTCAACGATTTAACCAGCTCCCTGCGGCTGTATGATTCAAATAACGAAAGGCCAAGCCTGTTTCTGCTGCATTCTTATCAGATGATTCCGGCTGAGATCGATTTGCTTCTGACCGTTGCAAGAGTGGTGATATCCGAAAAGACAGGAATATATTTCCGCAATATCCGGGAGAACCGGAATGAATTGATAGAAGAATAAAAAGCGAAGGAGGCAGACCGATTGAATACAGGAATGGAGCAGTCGCCACAGGAGAGGGCGAATAGCCGAAATTATGAGTATTTCAATGGTTTTGGAGGTTTCGTTGAAGAGGGGAAGGAATATGAAATTCTTCTGGAGGGGAATAACAAGCCTCCGGTTCCCTGGATTAATGTAATTGCCAATCAGAATTTCGGCTTTACGATCTCAGAGGCCGGAGCGGGGTTTACCTGGTCCGGCAACAGCAGGGAGAATAAGATCACGGCCTGGTCCAATGATCCGGTAAGTGATCAGCCCTCCGAAATGATTTATATCTATGACGAGATAACCGGAGACGTTATCACTCCGGTCTCTCTCGGAAGAAGTAACCGGGGAATTTATCAGGTCAGGCATGGCTTCGGGTACACCGTATTCAGGCATGAGGAGGCAAACCTGGAGCAGGAGCTCACCGTCTTTGCTTCCGTAGAGGAGCCGGTCAAGCTATGGCAGCTGAAGCTGACGAATTGCTCCCCCCGGGTGAAATATTTAAATCTGACCTATTATGTGGAATGGGTCCTGGGAACACAGAGAGAGCATACGAATCCTTATATTTTGACTTCATATAACAATGAGCATGAATATCTGTCGGCAAAGAATAACTATTCCTTTCATTTTCAGGAAAGCAGTGCCTTTCTTTTCTCCAGTGAAATGATTAAACGCTATACCGGTGACCGTCAGGAATTCCTTGGCGCAAGAGGCTCCATATACCATCCCCAGGGAATAGAGGGTATATTATCCAATCATACCGGAGTATGCTATGACCCCTGCGGAGCGATTCAAGCATCCATCGCTCTTGGTCAGGAGGAATGCAAGACCATAATCTTTGCGCTGGGATACAGCAGTGACAATAATGAGATCCGCAAGCTGCGGTATAAATACAAGGACCCCTTGAGCGTCACCAAGGAATTGGAACGGGTTAAGGCTTATTGGGAAAAGCTGAGCAGTGTGATTCAGGTAAAGACGACGGATAAGGCCATAGACTATTTGGTCAATGGCTGGCTTCTGTACCAGACCGTATCCTGCAGAATGAATGCAAGAGCGGCTTTTTATCAGTGCGGCGGAGCATATGGATACCGTGACCAGCTTCAGGATACACTGGCTCTCCAGTTTACAGATCCGGGAGCATTAAGAAAGCAGATTTTAATCTCCTGCAGCAGACAATTTGAAGAAGGGGATGTGCAGCACTGGTGGCACCCTCCGATGGGCATTGGAGTCCGTACAAGAATAACCGACGACCTGCTCTGGCTGCCCTATGCTGCTGCCGCCTATATCCGCAGTACCGGAGACTTTACCGTATTGAAGGAAGAAGTTCCATATATCAAAGGCCCTGTGTTGGAAGAGGACCAGCATGATGTTATGTTTACACCGGAGGTCTCTGAGGTTACCGGCAGCGTATACGAACATGCCAAGAAGACGATTTTATGCACCAGGCTCGGAGCTCACGGACTTCCTTTGATGGGAGGAGGGGATTGGAATGACGGTATGAATGAGGTGGGTAAGAACGGGACAGGAGAGAGTGTCTGGCTGGCCTGGTTTTTCTATACGTTATTGGGAGATTTTATACCGCTATGTTATCATGAAGGGGATGTGGAATTTGCAGGTACACTGGAACAAAAGCGGGGAGAGCTGCTGGAGAGTATTGAGAAATATGGCTGGGATGGGGAATGGTACCTGAGAGCTTATTATGATGACGGCACGAAGCTTGGTTCCAAGGAGAACAATGAATGCCGAATAGATTCCATCAGTCAATCCTGGAGTGTAATATCGGGAGGAGCAAATAAGGAAAGGGCATTGACGGCCATGAGATCTGCCTGGCGCTACCTGGTCAGAGAGGAGGACGACATTTCCCTGCTTCTTGCACCACCGTTCAATAAGACGGATAAGAATCCCGGATACATCAAGAATTACTATCCGGGGATACGGGAAAACGGTGGACAGTATACGCATGCGGCCGTATGGCTTGCCATCGCTACCACGAAGCTCGGCGACTATACGATGGCCCATACCCTGTTCACGATGCTGAACCCAATTCATATCACGGAGCATAAAAGAGAGGCTTTAATCTATGAAAAAGAACCCTATGCTATGATTGCGGACATATCCTTAAGTCCCCCCTATACGGGCCGGGGCGGCTGGAGCTGGTATACCGGCTCCGCCGGCTGGATGTATCAGGGACTGGTATGCTGGTTTCTTGGAATTCGAAAAGAGGCAGCAGAGCTGGTGATTGATCCGGCAACACCGTCCTGCTTCGGTGATTTCACGGTCAAGTACCGGTACGGCACGGCAATGTATGAAATCAAAGTCGAGAGCCGCAGCAAGGGAATACTCACAACCTCGGAGCTTACCATTGACGGGAAAAGGATAAGCGGCAACCGGGTCCCGCTGACGGATGACGGAGCCTGTCACAGCATAATTGTATAAAAAGGATGCTGAAAAACCAGCATCCTTGGGGGTATGAGCAAATCCGAGGCGGTATTCTAACAGCACAGCCGATAACATAAATACGGTTGAAAAAGTGGAGGCGGACGGATTATTTACAGAAGGTATGGAAATCCTTTTCGCTCATGTGCCTGCCCACCAGTCCCCATAAGGCTTCTTTGGGATCACCGTGAAAGTGCAGACCCGGGACCTCTTTCTCCCAGCGCTGCGCGCTGCAATAAAGGTAGGCATACCAGCTGGGATACAGGCGTTTTCCAGCAAATGCGGTAAGGTAGAGATTCTCAAGTAAAAAATCAAAGGCTTTGTCAAACACCTTCTTGTCCATGGAAAGCTGATTGCGCACCTCATCCTTATCAAAGGAATCGGAGTGCCGGATGGCATCAAAAATAACCTTTGCCTCCGGCGGCAGCTCCTTTTTGCTTTTCAGGCGTTTCAGAAGCTGGTAGGCCTCGACGGAGAGATAGGTTGACCGTTTCTTATAAGCCTTACAATAGAACACCTGACGGAGTTCAATCAATCCGATGATATTCTCCATATTGTAGCCAAGGCCGCATAAGGAGGGTAGGTCGCTGTTTTCGTTGCATAGAAGGATTCCGTTCGCCTCGATATACTCCCTTACTTCTTCCTGACGGGTGTTATTGTACGAGTGGAACATGTCTGTCTTTACTGCTCTGGAATGAATGATGCTCCCACATTCCTTGCACAGCAGATGTTCGATGTTAGAGCATTCAACTGTGGAATGATAAGCATACAAATCTGCAAACAGCTGCCCGGATCCCAGCTGGTATCCGACCCCGAGATCGGTGCTTTCACAATATGGACAACGTTCAATAATAATATTTTTCATACATTTCATCTCCTGGCTATATTAATCTTAGGAATATCATAAAATATTACTGAATGTATGAAAGCATTATAACATACGAAATTTCCGGAAGGAAATAGTTTGAAAAACACGGCAGTAAGTTTTTGCGGAGTCCTATTACAGTTTGGACAGTGTCTGGGTGGTTGGATAGGAGATCAATGGAGAAAATCCGGGGAACTGCATTGTATTGATATTTGCAAACAGGTGTGCTAGACTACTTTATATTGCAATTAAATCGAACCAAGGGGGGAATGGGTATGTTGAAAAGAGCACTGCTGTTATTAAAAAGAAATCCGGTGATCGTCTTGTTTTATGCAGGATATATGATTCTGGATGTTCTGATTTTACTGCTGCTTTACCCAAAGGATATAAATCAGATCATGTTTGATGCCGAGGGTCTATTCAGTATCTCTGCCTATCTGACAGGGATGGGTAAATTATTGTTGGCAATATTTTTACTGTTTCTGTTGAGTCTGATCTTTTTGTCCGGCTTTGGCAACCTGGTAAGGGAAGCAGTCTTCAGCGGCAGGACCTCGTCAGCCGCTTTTCGGACAGGGATCAAAAGCTATTTTGTCCGTATTTTGCTTATGATGCTGCTCATTATTGCGTTCGCCTTCGGAGGCTCCCTGCTTATCGGAATTATCACAATTCCCATAACCATATTGTCTGTCATGGGTGGTGCATCTTCGGCATATTCCACAACTCTGATTATTATGGGAATCACCATGTTATTACTTTTGATACCGATGCCATTTATTATTCTTTGGCTTCCGGCAATCTTTCTGGAGGATACCGGAGTGATTCAGAGCTTGAAGGGTGGTGCGAAGGCCGGAAGAAAAAATTATTGGAAGCTGGCACTCTCACTTATCCTGCTCTATCTTCCGGGAGTGGTCTATACGGTACTTAATTATGAGGCGGTATCCAAGGGAAGGCTGATGACAATGGGATATATGCTTCTCCTGTTGGTATCATCGGTAATGTCTCTGATCTATATCGCATACATTTTCATGGTTTATCATTATTACAAAATAGGTATCATTACAACAGATTCCTCCCAAAGAACAGGCAATGATTAAATCTTGGTTAGAAGAATTAGAATGAAGGTTATCTTATTGAAAACAGAGTAGTAAACTGCTAATATAAATTTATCAGAAGCCGAAGCTGAAGCATCGGCTGAGAATACCGGAATGTCTTTTAACTTATCTTAATTATGTATTATAGGGAGGTAGTTCAATGTTATACGCAGAGGATTTTCGTAGAATTGCCCGGGAAGCGCTTCAGGGGAAATGGGCGCTTGCGGTTGGAACAGGCTTTGTGGCCATGCTGTTGGGAGCAGAATCCGGCGGAGGCAGCGGCGGCGGAAGCTCCAGTGGCGGAAGGTCGAACGGAGTATGGAATGATGTCGGCGACTTAATGTCCACCGGCTGGGGAAGGACGATTTTATTTGGTATCGTAGGGATGTTATCCATTCTGTTATTATGGGGATTGATAACCTTCATCATTGGCGGCGTGATTGAATTGGGATATTGCCGTTTCAATAAGAATCTCATTAAGGGAGCAAACCCTCAATTTTCAGATTTGTTCTCTCAATTTAACTTATTTGGAAAAGCCTTTGGCCTTCGCCTTGTAACCAGTATATTTGTTTTTTTATGGGCCTTATTACTGATTATCCCTGGAATTGTAGCGGCATATCGTTACTCCATGGCATTTTATATTATGGATGATGATCCGTCCATTGATATTATGGAGGCGATCAGGCGGTCAAAAGCTATGATGCAGGGGAATAAGGGGCGCCTCTTCTGTCTGCATTTAAGCTTCATCGGTTGGGCAATCCTTTGTCTCTTTACCTGCGGAATTGGCTTTTTATGGCTGACACCATATGTCAATGCGGCAACGGCAGCTTTCTACCTTGAAGTATCCGGTCAAAGAATGAATCAGCAGCCGCTGTACGGTGAGATACAATAGTACTAATATATAAAAAAATTTGTTGTTAATGCTCTGATAGTCCTAATATGAATTATAGCATTGCTTTCCTGGGGTGACTGTGCTAGACTTGATAACAATGATAGAAAACTCTTATTAATAATAGACAATATGGGGGCAACCTGCGGAAACGGAGGTAGTCCCCCTTTTGTACTTTCATATGCGGTAGTCCGTACGCAAACTGTTACCCAGGATTTATCCAAGTTATACAGCGTTTTGGCTGATTTGGAAGCTTATGACACAGAGGCGAATACATGTTTACACGAAAAGAATTGATAAAATTGATTATACCGTTAATCATTGAGCAAATGCTTGCGATTACCGTAGGAATGGCAGCCGGCATGATGGTAGCGAGAGTAGGAGAGGCCGCAGTATCCGGCGTGTCCTTGGTGGATACCATTAATGTATTATTAATAGGCTTATTTGGGGCTTTGGCGACCGGAGGAGCTGTGGTATCTGCCCAATTTTTGGGTCAGGGAAGCAAAGAAGCTGCCTGCACTGCCGGTGAGCAGCTGATTGCGGCTGTTCTTGCACTCTCGCTGATTGTTATGGTGATAGCATTGCTGTTCGGAAACTTTGTTTTGACCCTGCTGTTCGGAGATGTCAATGCAGATGTAATGGGTAATGCGAAAATTTATTTCTTCTATTCCGCTATATCCTTCCCTTTTATTGCGGTATACAGTGCCTGTGCTGCCCTGTTCCGCTCTATGGGAAATTCCAAGATATCCATGATTATTTCTTTGCTTATGAATATAATAAATATCATAAGCAATGCAATCCTGATTTTTGTACTGGATATGGGTGTCGCGGGTGCGGCAATATCTACACTGCTTTCCAGAATGGTAGCTGCAGTGGTCATGTTTCTTCTGCTGATGAATCGGAAGCAGGTGATTCATATCAGGAATCCCAGGGAATTTCGGATTAATATCGGAATGATTAAAAGAATTCTTCAGATCGGTATCCCCAATGGTTTAGAAAACAGTGCATTTCAGATAGGAAAGATTATTGTCCAGAGAATTGTTGCCGGTCTGGGAACATCTGCCATCACTGCCAATGCCATCGCGGGCTCGATCGGCGGTCTGGGAGTATTGCCGGGCTCGGCAATTGGTCTTGCGTTGATTACAGTTGTGGGAAGATGTATCGGCGCCCGTGACTTTCCGGCAGTAAAACGGTATACCTTTCGGCTGATGAGATTTGCATACATAGCAGTTGCCATATTTAATCTTGCAATCGTATTCGCATTACCCGCTATTATGAACATGTACGGTGTATCGGAGCAAACTGCGGATCTGGCAACAAATTTGATGATTTACTATTGTATTTTATCAACCTTGATCTGGCCCCTTTCCTTTGCACTTCCGAACGCTCTGCGGGCAGCGAATGATGTTAGGTTTACCATGTGGATATCGATGATTTCCATGTGGGTATGGAGAATTGCTTTCAGCTATGTTCTGGCAATCACCTTTGGAATGGGTCTTCTGGGAATCTGGATTGCAATGACCATTGATTGGCTGTTCCGTTCCATATTCTTTGTAATCCGATTTTTACAGGGAAAATATAAAAATATGCCAATGATTTGAGAATGCTGGGTGGATGAACAACACCCGGCATTTTCTATCAGAAGAGGGTGCGCCTTTGGGGCTTTTGGCACCCCATACATTTAAAATATGACACAAAAATGCCAAATTTTACATGTAGAATCAGGAAAATAAAACTAATAAATATAGATTTGCAATCCGATATATTGATTA
>JAEZFH010000469.1 GCA_023437885.1 Bacillota bacterium
GTTCCAACACATCCCGAAAGCCCGGGAATATCCGTTCCTCCTCACATACGGAATATTCCAGATCCCACCCTGCTGCCAGGTACGCCTGCTCCACCGCTTCCTTAAGTACGGCTGGCATGGCTGCGTACATTGGCCAGCATACATTGAATATCTCAATTAATTTATCTATGTGTTCCAATACATGAACATCCTCATTAAACTGAAACGGATTCAGCCGGATAAGCGGCGTTTTGTAGGGATTCGTTCCATACACGAAAACATCCTCCCTGTTGCCGAATTCATGCTTATATTCTCCTTTTGCAGGCTCTATCACCAGAAAACGGATATTTTTCTGTCCGGCTTCCTCGATTATTTTGTATACCGCATTGGATTTGCCCGATCCATTGGTGCCTGTGACAAAGGTATGGGATGCCAGGCTGTTGGCATCAAGAAAAACAGACCGGCCTTCCTCGGTCCTTCCCATATGATAGATATTTCCCAGTTTCACCGCCTTACCCACCGGTCTCTGCCCTTTCCGGATAATATTACGTCCAAAGGCAGCATATTCAAGAACCGGCAGACCCTTAATCGATTTTCTAGGGAACGCAAGATGGATCGCAAGCTCCTTGCTTCCTACCAGAACGGCAGGCGTCATCACCCCATAGGACTCGTTCTTTTGAAACACAGGATGGGTCAAATGGCTGATATAGTCTTTTAAAATCCTCGTCTTATTTTGATCTGCCCAGGTATTGATGCCGGTCATTTGAAGGCCTGTACTTGTACCTCTCATCAGGGACTGATAGTGATTCGCCACGATGGTATTCGTTCCGGCATTGCTGGAAATAACATAGGCACAGCAGTTAAACACGCCGTAATTCTCACATTCTTCAAGCCATTTTAAATAACAGTCAATCCTGTGCAGCATTGATTTTACCGTATAATTCTCGTAACTGAATTGTACCGATTTTCCCTCATTGGTGCTGGTTCCGATACTCTGCCCCTTCTGATAGGAAGAGCTGCTCTGCTTTCCGTCCGTCACGGAAGAACCGTCACTATCCGATATATTGCCGTTCGTCCCCCGATTGACCGTATTCTGTGCGCTTTTATTGCCCATTAAGGATGCTCCGGCAGAATATGCGGTTGACAGCAGGAAGCCTCCCGCAGGTCCGGTGGTAGAGATTAAAGCGGAGACCAGCCCTATTCCGACCAGCCCGGCAGCAATACCTCCCACAGATTGCTTGGAGGTTCCGTCCGTATGACTCGTCCCTTCACTCCACCCGTTGGATACCGAGTGCGACTTCGTAAGTGAGATACTCTTACTGATTGTCTCCGAGATTCCTTCCGTCTCTGATTCATTCACCGACAATGACGTGCCTGACTGCAGGGTGAGCTGCAGCTTTTCATAGGCTGACAATTGGGAACCCAGCTGTTCATACCCGTCTTTAATATTATGCAGCTGCTCTGAGGAAACCGGATCTGCTATTACAACTAAGCTAAAGGACTCTTCCCCCAGAGAATCAATCATATTCTCTATGCCCTGAACAAAATTCCGCATCTCGGACTTATCATATCTCAGAGAAGCAGCCCCTGTAATGGAAGTGATACATTGGGTTTCAAATTCATCCCCAAAAATATCCTCTAATTTTCCCTCAATTGCATGGATATTCAGTTCATTTAGAACACTTCCCGGAAAATTGCCGTCAATCCCGCTCTGGAGTATGCTTTTCATCGTTGCCAGGTCACTGCCCATTCCCTTATCCACTACACCGATATAGAAGGAAACATGCCCCTCACTGCTATGTATCATTAAAACTGCGGTCGCACCGCTGAGATTGATGGCATTTACAATCGTAGCCAGCTTCTCCTGAATATCCTCCTCCTGAGAAAATACAAACTGATCAATTCGGAAAAGCCAGGTACACTCCTTCATCTGTACCGCCTTGAGTTTGTCGGGAACCGGAAGAAGCTCCATCTGCTCCAACTCAGAGATATAATCGTTTCCAATTAAATACTTTGCCACGTCCAGGGTCCTGCTTAATTTGTCCTGAACCTTTATCAGCTCATCCTTCATTTTCTATTCTCCTAATAATTCCAGATTTCATTGATTTTTTGCTGCAATTCATAGATCGCATTCTTCCTTTTATTTATCCAGTCAACACATTCAACCATCCTGTTGTATTCCTGTTCATCCTCCGGATCCGGGGAGGCGGAAGCATTTAAAACCGAACATAATTTGCTGATATCTTTCTTTAATTCCTCCTGCTGTTTAATAATCTCTATCAGCTTATCCGCTGTTTTTTTCAAAATCTGAAGGGCTTTGCTTATCATCAGAGGCTCTGAATATTTGAATATAACTGTATTTTTAGCTGTTTCATAATCCGGGCTATCCTTCTTACCGATCAGCCGTATCCTATTCCTCATCTCCAGGAACTTTTCCGGCCATATATTCTCAATATCCTGTTCTCCAGAACATAAGATTATACTGTCGGCAGGGCGTATCATGGATTGTGCGGTCTGAAGAGCAAAATTTAAATCCTCCTGGCAATTTATGATATTCTCCCCTAATATCACTCCATGGGAAGTCCTCCTAAGAATATTCCTTGCCTCTTCTTCCTGAAGCGAGTCAATGCTAATCAGGTGCTTTTGCGGCTCCTCCAGAAGTATCATCAGTTCATTGACCTGATTGACAATCTCCCTCATGCCTTTATACATCGCCGGATATTCCCTATCCCAGATACGGCGCAGGTTAGCCTTCATTTCATCATATTTTGTACTATAAACCGGATTTTCATAGGCATTTTTATGATATATCTGAACTTTTTGTCTCCATTTATGTTTTTCAAATACTTCATAAAAATCTTTATAATCTACCGCCCTTCCGCGGAAGAATACCTTCAGCTCTTCTCCCCGGGATATTATTTCTAATTTATACATCAGCCCCGGCCAGGAACCCCTCTTATACAGCCAGCATTGAATAGGAAAATTCTGAACCGAGTAGATGATGTTATAGATATCCTCCTCCGGACATCTCTCATCATTCACCGTACATACGGTATGGATCAGATACGGGTTATAATCAAATTCAATCGTCTTCATAACTATCTCCTTATGTAATATAATATTTCAGACTAATCTAATACTAATTTCATTATTTTTAGTCAATATCAATAAATTGTATTAAAATTAAAAATAGGGCAAGTTATAATCTTCTTTAATTATACTCTTGCCACTCCATATATCAGTTATCTAACAATATTTTAGTCCAATTCTATTTTTTGTCAATATATCGGAATTAATAAATTCAAACTTTTATTATTCAGACTTTATCACATTGACTTTACCCTTAGGGCAAGGTGTAAGATAAAGACAGGCATTAGATACACTAAAAGGAGGATAAGTTATGTTATCTATTGGAGAGTTTTCAAATATATGTAAAGTATCTACAAAGACGCTTCGTTATTATGCGGAAATAGGGCTCATTCTGCCTGATGAAATCAAACCTGAAAATGGTTACAGATATTATTCTATTGAACAATTAGAAACGATGCTATTTATCAACCGCCTGAAATCATATAATTTTTCTTTAGAAGAAATTAAAACAATACTTGAAGCAGAAGAATCACAGGACGAAAAGCTTTACTTTGCACTTACCGGAAAGAAAAAAGAAATTGAGAATCAAGTACAGGAATTTGAAAAAACTTTAGATCAATTGAATAAGGATATCTCAAATTTGAAACAAGGTAAAACAATTATGTCATATCTGGATAGCATAGAGGTTCAACTTGTAGAAGTACCAAAGATGTATCTTCTATCCATCCGGAAAATGGTTCATGAATACGAAATTGCTGAAGAATATGATTATTGCTTTAGTAAATTATCCAGGAAAATTCAAGACGATAAATTAACTATAACAGCCCCACCAATGGTGCTTTTTCACAGTGCGGACTTTAGTCCCTTTGGTTTAGATATTGAATTTGCTATTCCGGTAAAAGAGTATGTTACGGGTACAAGGGACTTTCACCCTGGACTATGCTTAAAAACAGTTCTTTATGGTTCTTATTCTGACTTATCTTCTGTATACACGAAACAACGGGAATGGGCAGAAAAGGAAGGCTATGAATCGAACAATGCCCTTTATGAAGTATATATCACTGACCCTTCTCAAGTTTCGAAAGAAAGTGAGCTTATCACTGAAATCTATTATCCTGTTAAAAAGAAAATGTCAAATATTTAAACCAAGAAACCGTCATCACTCACTTTCACATAATCTTATGAGCTATGGGATTGAACTGGAAAAACAATAAATAAAAAAGGAGAAAATTATGAAGCAAGAAAAAGTGGCAGAGCTGGAAATGAAAATAAACAATGATTATAACAATATTGCAGGCGTGGTTGTACGAAAAGACGGTAAAATACTATATGAAAATTACTTTAATAAATGCACTGCTGCCAGCCGAATCCATGTTTATTCCGTATCAAAAAGCATTATTTCCATATTGATTGGGATTGCCATGGATAAAGGCTGCATCAAAAGTATCAACCAGAAAGTATTGGACTTTTTCCCGGATTACACGGTCAAGCCAAGGGAAAAAACCATACAGAATATTACACTTAAGGATTTACTGACAATGACTGCTCCGTATAAATATAAGGTTGCTCCCTATACTTACATAAAGTATTTCATGAGTAATGACTGGGTAAAATTTACGCTTGATTTATTGGGAGGTAAGGAGCCAGTCGGGAATTTTAGATACACTCCCCTGGTAGGACCAGATATTTTATCGGGCATTCTTGTGAAAGTAACTGGGCAGTCTGTGTTTGATTTCGCAACAGAAAATTTATTCTCGCCACTCGAAATTACAGTGAAAAGCAATGTAGTACTTCATAGTGCAAAAGAACAAAGTGCATTTAATAAATCCACAAGCATCAGTGGCTGGGTTACTGATCCAACCGGAATAAACGCAGGAGGATGGGGCCTTACTCTCTCTCCTGCGGACATGGCAAAGATAGGTCAATTATACTTGGATGGCGGAATGTGGAATGGAAAGCAAATTGTATCGGCAGGCTGGATAAACGAGAGTACAAAGGAACATAGCCGATGGGAAAAACTCAATCTGCCCTATGGATATTTATGGTGGGTCGTGAATGCTAAAGAGCATAGCTATGCTGCTATGGGAGATGGCGGAAATATTATTTATGTCAATACAAATAAAAAAATGGTAATTTCCATTGCTTCTCTTTTTCTGCCAAAGGTCATGGATCGGCTCGACTTTATTAAAGAGTATATTGAACCAATATTTGAGAATTGTGACAGTGAGTCAACTTATGAAAGATAATCAAAAATCGAAATGGTTTTTATGCAAAATATCATAGAATAGTTCCTTCTAGGTATAAAAAATACTTGATAAAAACAAATGCAAATTATATAATTTAGTAATTGACACTATATTCAGACAAATTGCAACATTTTTTTCATGTATTTTGCTGATCAATCATTGTTTATGCTTGGTGATTTAGTACAATTATTGCAGCTTTTACTAAAGAAGACAAATTGGAGGACTTTTTATGAAAGAGCTTTTTGCTATGTTCCGAAAGAAAATTGCAATACGAATATCGATGGACCTTTTCTTATTCTTTCTTGTTGTTTTTGCTATCATCAGTTTCTCGTTTTACAATTCCACTTCCAATATTATGGTGGAGGAAAGTATGAAAAATCTTGAAAAGCTGGCAGTAGAAAACGCAAATGTATTTTCATCCAATTTTGAGACTAGAACCAAAATGCTGGAGGTTCTTTCTAAGAATGACAGTATTACTTCCATGGATCAAGCCCGGCAGGAAAGTGTTTTAAAAGCACAAATCGCTCATTTTGGAGTGGACCGTTTTCAAGTTTCCGATGTCTACGGTAACACATGGGCAACCTCCGGTTCGCAGTTCAGCCTGGCAGGCAAACCGAACTTTGTCGCTACCGTTGATTCAAAGAAAACAGTGATCGCACCGCCCTTAAACAGCGAAGCCGACGGAAAAATGATTATTATCATCACTTCGCCTATTTTTAAAAATGGTGATCCCGAAAGTGATGTGATCGGAGTTTTGGGAGCTGTTTATTTCTCCGAAACCTTTAACAAGATTATTGAAGAGATAGACCTCGGTACCGATGGCTATGGTTTTATCATCGATAGCACAGGCAATAAAATTGCTCACAAGGATATAAAGCTGGTAATGGATAAGGATAATGATCTATTAAAGGATGACGCAGAAATCCTATCCTATAAGAATATCCAGAAAAAAATGACAGAAGGAAATACTGGATATGATATCTTTACAAACGGGGATAAGGATTACACGATCGGCTATTCCCCCATACCAAATTCCAACTGGTATTTAGGTCTTGTACAGACAAAGGATCTTACCTTGAAGAGCATAGATCATATACGCCGGCAGATCATCCTTATTCTGGTTATAGCCCTGGCTATGCTGCTGGGCATTGCGTCCTTTATTGGCAGAAGGATTTCAAAACCGATTGTCGCAGTTACAAAACTGCTGGATAAAACAGCACGGTTAGACATCAATACGGATACCTCCAATGATTGGATTTTCAAGTATAAGGATGAGATTGGAGAAATGTCCAAGTCGCTGGCAGAGGTAAGAAGTACTTTTAGAAACATTGTAGCTCAGCTAAAGAGCGAGTCCGAGCTGGTTTTTAATAATTCGGTGGATGTGGAGAGACGTGTGAAGGCATCGATTGAATCCATGGAGGAAATCGAAAAGGCAACGGACCTGCTGGCTGTGGATGCAGAGGAACATGTCGCGCATACCAAGATTAGTGAAGATAAGCTTTCCAGTCTGGCATTAAAATTAGAGGCGGTAGCCAATGAATCAAAACTCCTGTCGGAATTTGCCTCCACCACCGGCCAGATGAATAAAGAAAGAATTGAAAGCATCTACGATATGCGCAATCAGTTTTCCGAAAGCAATGCATTGTCCAAAAAAGCAGCGGAGAATATTGATATATTAAGCAAAAAATCCGAAAATATCAACAACATAATCAGTACCATAAACAATATTGCAAAGCAGACCAATTTGCTGGCATTAAAT
>JAEZFH010000507.1 GCA_023437885.1 Bacillota bacterium
GTATTAATAACAATACCAACAGCGGTTTTAACACGGACGCTGTATTTAGCATCGGATCATCGTCTAACGGAGCAATTAAAATAAAAAACAACTCGGATACTTCCATTACCGTATCCATGGTCAATGATGCAGGGAATAATAATGCATTAAGCATCAGCCCGGCAAACGGTTCCAATGCTAATATTGGACCAGGTGCATCCGCAGATTTCTACTTTACCATTAATACCAATGGTCAGGATGCGCTGAAGTCAATGAAGGCCGTATTGCGGGTACAAAGTCAGCAGTAAACCCGGGGACCCCTGGATTGTTATGATATCGGGGGTTGAGGTGAATGAAGAAATATATTTACGGAGCACTGGTTGGATTAATTTTAACAGTCCTGTTACTTAAGGGCGGAATTTCCAACGGTGCTCCTTTTATGTCTTATGTATATTCCAACAGCATGGAACCACTGATTCAGGTGGGAGATGCCTTCTTTGTCTGGCCATATTCCCAGCCCCGGGTCGGGGATATCATCATGTACCGCCCGGCTGTGCTTAAGGCTACCTATATTACTCACAGAATCGTGGGGGAAGGAGAACACGGCTTTATTACCAAAGGAGATAATTCCTATTATAGAGATCAGGACAGCGGAGAGCCGGAGGTCACACAGGAGCGGATCAGCGGTAAAGTAATTACAATCAACGGGCAGCCCATCCTTCTTCCCGGAATGGGTAAATTTACTGATTATATCCGGTCCGGTCTGGGCGGAGCTGCGATATATCTTTCAGCGCTGTTTCTGCTGTTGGGGGTGATGATGCTGTTTGTCGGTAAAGCATCTCCCTGGGGGAACGCTTATACAGACGGCTCTTTTTCTAAGAGGAGAAGATCCCGCAGAAGATTGCGCCTGCGCCATATCTATAAGGGTATTCCCGTTGCTGTTGCATGGATCATCATGCTGACCATCTATCTGGGATCGCATGTATCGCAGATTAACTATCTGGTCAGCGAATATCCGGGAACCTTGGGGGATCAGGTTGAGGTACACCGGACCGGGCAGCTGACAATGACGCTCCGGAATAACGGGTTGATTCCCGTATGGTCAGTGATGAAGGGCATACAGCCTCTGAGTATCAGGGAGCCATCAAAGTATATTGGTGCCCGTTCCTCGGATACCATTCTTATAGAGGTTTTGCCGCAGCACCGGACCGGAGTATACCAGGGATACATTCAGATATACAATTATCCAGCAATTTTGCCCAGAGAGTGGATTTTATATCTGCATAACCGGAAGCCCTTGCTTGCTGTCCTGGCGGTCGGTATTCTGCTGTATCTTATTGCAGCCCTGTGTCTCCTGCTGCTGCAGAAATCCAGCGGATTAGAGGGATGGCGTCCGCTGAAAGCAGCCGGAAATAAAGGCATGAGGCGGCGGATACAGCGGCGGCTGCGGATGATACAGGGAAGAGGGAGGAGCAGATGAGAAATAGAAGAAGGATGGCTTTTCTTTGTTTTGTATTCAGCGGGCTGCTGTTACTGTCAGCCATTCCTTATAGTGCGGCAATTAACCGGATTCATCTTGACAGAGAGGCCAGAGTCAGCCTTACCGAGGATAAAAATGCATTGCTGGGTCTAGCCGGTTTTGATAATAGAACCTATGATTTAAGCGCTAACTATAAAAAGGTAGGAAGCATTACCAATAATACAAAACAGCCATTAAAGCTTACGGTTAGCATTATTCCCCGGTTCCAGCTTAACCACTTGCTTAGCCGGTTTGGACTGGCTATTGGGAAAGAGTCCTGTGAATTCAGTTATTCCTCCTCCGCTCCCAAGCAATTGTCCTTTACCCTTGCCGCCGGAAAGACCGTGGAGGTGAAGGCATATTATATCAATAATTTCCTCCATTCTCTGCCGGTGGAATTTCAATTTAACGCTGCTGATTCGGCAGGAAGCTTAACGGTTCAGCTTACGGATACACCGTCAACACCCAGACGAATGACAATATATTAATGCTTTTGTAAAGTTATTAATGGTGCCGCCGAAGCGGCAGATGGAGGTCATTATGAAATGGCTCGCAGATAAATTAAAGCTGATTGTGCTGGTTCTTCTACTCGCTTCTGTTCTCGTAACATATTTGACTGCCGTCAGCGGGCCGCGAGAGGAGCAGGGCAAGGAGGTAACTCTGTCCATAATGCCGGAATACCGGATCATCTCAGGCAAAGCGGTACGCCCCTATCCGCAGGGCACGGTCTTCGAGCAGGGAATGGCTTCCTATTTTTATGCCGTTCAGCCAGAGATTAGAGTTACACCTCAGATCACGGTAAAGGGCATGGAGGCGGGGGAGCTGAACGGAAGCATCATAAGCAGGGCAGTGCTGCAGGCGGTGGATGATAAATCCCAGCTGTATTGGCAATATGAGCTCAGTAGGAATCAGCCACAGACCTTCCGGCTTGCTCCCGGGTCAGAAGGACAGGCATCCTTTGCTTCCGAAGAGATAAGTATTGCGGTTGTGTCTGCCTATGAAACAGTCACTCAGATTGCGGAGGAGCTTCAATTCCCCAACGGTTCCCTGCAGATTATCGTATCCTCTGATATAAATATTATGGGAAGCGTTAATGGTCATCCGATGGAAAAAAATGTACAAGTACGCTTGCCTTTCAGCTTACAGACCGTATACTTCAGCGTGCCGAAAGCTCAGGATGCCTCTGCCTCCATTTCACTGACAACGGGGAATGCCGCAAGGAGCAAGCGGGGAGCGGTTGTTTCTGTGTTATTGGATCATCGGGTGCTGTTGTTACTAACCTTCGGACTGTTTCTTCTCTATCTGTTTTTCTTCGTGTATGATCATAGCCGGCAGAGAAAGACAGAGAACTCTCATCAAAGGTTTAGGGAGTGGATCACCGAAGGAAGTGCGGAAATCCTGGAGAGGCAGCGGAAGGTGAAGATATATTCCCTGGAGGGCCTGGTGGATTTGGCAATTGATTTAAATAAACGGGTCATATATGACAGCGAAAGAGGAATGTATTATGTATTAACGGAAGATATGGCGTATTTATATGATTTGAAGAATTGAAATCCGAAATCGGGTGTTTTTACTCTTAAGGATTGTAAAGAGGGGAATTAATGATATAATAAAAAAGTAGTGAAAGACATTTACTTATGAAAGGGAGAGAGCTATGCCTGCAATCAGTGTGTTAATGAAGCCTTCTTCCGGATTGTGCAATATGTTCTGCGATTATTGCTTTTATTGCGATGAGATGAAGCACCGGGAACAGAAATCCTATGGTTTTATGTCAGAGGAAACGCTCAGGAATGTAATACGCAAAACAATTCTTAAGGCCGAAGGATCTATCAGCTATGCATATCAGGGCGGGGAACCGACCTTATCCGGGTTGGAATTCTTTGAAAAAGCGATTTTTTATCAAAAAAAATATAACAAGAATCATATCCGGGTCGACAATGCGTTACAGACTAACGGATATGACCTGGATGAAGCTTGGTGCCGTTTTTTAAAAGAGAATCATTTTTTGGTCGGTGTATCTGTGGACGGAACAAAAGAAATCCATGACAGCTACCGCCATGATAAAAGAGGGAACGGAACCTATGATAAAGTCCTGCAGGGAGTTGGCCTGTTGGATCAATATCAGGTGGATTACAATATTCTAACGGTTGTGAATCGTAAGGTTGCAGCAGCTGTTGAAGAGATTTACAGCAGGTACCGGGAGAGGGGCTGGAACTATCAGCAGTATATCCCCTGTCTGGAGCCTCTTGGTGAGGAGAAGAGCCAAAAGGATTATGCGCTGACGCCGGAGGAATACGGGAAATTTCTTAGTCAGCTGTTTGATCTGTGGTACCAGGATCTGCAGAAGGGACAGCAGCCCTATATCCGTCAGTTTGAAAATTATATTGCCATGCTGGTGGGGTATCCTCCGGAAGCCTGCGACCAGAGGGGAGTTTGCGGGATCCAGTATGTGGTGGAGGCGGACGGAGGTGTTTACCCCTGTGATTTCTATATGCTGGATGAGTACCGCCTGGGTAATTTTAATGAGAAGCAGCTGGAGTATATCGATGAACAGCGTAGGAGCCTTGGTTTTATAGAACGTTCCATGAAAATAAATACGGAGTGCAAAGCCTGTCCTCATTATGGGATTTGCAGAGGCGGATGCCAGAGAAACAGGGATTTGGATGATCAGACGGGCTTATACCGGAATTATTTATGTGAGGGCTATCGAAGGTTTTTTGCTTCCTGCTATGACAGGATGGAGGAAGTTGCCAGGGAATTAGTGATGACGAGAGGGAAGTAAGAACTATGTTATTTGGAAGAAATAATGACTTGGCCGGAAGAAATAGACTCTGGCAGAAGAAATGTTAGGATTCAGGAGTAATTTTAATTGTTTCTAATTCGTACGGAAAACCACATCGAAATGAGGTATTAGCCTTACCGATGTGGTTTTTTTGTATTTAAACAAGTATTTAGCGGCAACTGGGAATGAGTATAAATCATCGATCTGATTAAGGAACGGAATATGTCATTTTTTTATTAAAATTATCAAAATATGACAGAATAGATAAAAATTGGTTGTAATAATAATGGTGATAACGATATAATGAAGTGGAAGAGGAGCTGAATGGACACAGACGGAATATTTCCTTCAGAATAACGGATCAGGGAGGATAAGATGACAAGTAAAGGCAGGTTTTTTCCATTTCGATATAAGCTGGGAATATTGCTGTTCACAGTGGTGTTTTTTGTGGCGGGTACCTTGGGGATCTTCCAGTATCTTATTATGCGTTACAGCCTTGAGGATAATTTTGAGCAGAATAAGAAGCTGGTCCACGACCGGGTTCTTAACATGATGAGAAGCGCGGATTATGTTAACATGCTTTATGAAAAACCGATTGAGGAGGATGCCAGAGAGATACTGAACCGGGTCAGGGATTATTATGAAGCTGCGCAGAAGATTGATTTTGATCTGCATCAGTTCCTGAACGGGAAGGAGAATGTCAATCTCTATGTTATCGATTCTGCGAATACCGTCATAGCCACAACCAATGAGAGTGATTTGGGCCTGAGCTTTGCCAAATATCCGGATTTTGTGCAATACCTGGATGAGGTCCGGGCAGGAGGTGAGTTTTCCACCAGCCGCATCACCCAGTCAATTGTTGAGGGTAATATTACAAAGTTCTGCTACTTGCCCTCCTCGGACGGAAAATACATATTTGAAGCCGGTTCTGTCATCGAAAACAAGAGCCGGTATGATTCTAATATAGATTTCAATAACTTTGAGTATCAATTATTGGAAGAAAATAATTTTATTGATAATATCCAGCTCTATGATTACCAAGGACTCTCCTATAAAAAAGATGACAACGGCGATAACCTCCGGATGGATGCATCCAAAGAAAAGTATTTCCGCCAGGCGCTGGACACGCTGGAAACAGTAAAGGTTCTGGGAGAATACGATGATCGGACAGCTTATTACGAATATATTCCTTATGAGATTATGGGTGCTCAGGGAGCCAATGAAAGAAATGTAATCGAAGTCATCTATAATGACCGGGAGATGCAGCTCAAGCTGAAGAATAACCTGGGCATCATGACTCTGGTGGTACTGGGAAGTGCTGTTTTTTCAGCTTCCCTGGGATACTTCATGTCCATATGGCTTACAAAGCCCGTAGACTTGCTGACGGAGGGAGTAAAGCAGGTGGCCGCGGGGAATCTGAAATATGAATTCAAGATAAACAGGAATGATGAATTATCCATTCTTGGAGGGCAATTCAATACAATGACGGGGGAAATCTGCCGGCTTCTGGAGGAGCGCTACCAGTTTGAGAGCGATCTCCAGCTTAAGAATCAGGAAATCTTTACCCAGAAAGAGGAAATCTCCGCATTATATGAAGAAACCTCCGCGCTATATGAAGAAACTGCAGCCTTGAATGAGGAACTGGAGGGGATGCTGCAGCAGAATCAGGACAGCTATTTTGAGACAGTCCGGGCGTTAGCCAACGCCATTGACGAGAAGGATTCCTATACCGGCGGGCATTGTGAGAGAGTAATGGAGTATTCGCGAATCATTGCCCTGGAGCTGGGATTTAACCAGAGTGAGCTGAATGACTTGAAATTCGGAAGCATCCTGCATGACATCGGAAAAATCGGAGTCTCGGAGAACATCTTGAATAAGGATGGAAGGCTGACGTCGGAGGAGTATGAGGAGATTAAAAAGCATCCTGAAAAGGGAAATAATATATTGAAGAACCTTAATTTCTTATATAATTGCAGAAGGATAATCAATGAACACCATGAGAGATTGGACGGTAAGGGATATCCCAATGGATTGTGCGATGAGGATATCTATTTTCCTGCAAAAATTGTATGTGTCGCTGATGCTTATGATGCCATGACCAGCAGCAGGCCGTACCGTAAGAATGCGTTAAGCCGGGAGGAAGCAATCCGGGAGCTGCTGGAGAATAAGAACAAGCAGTTTGATGCCAGTGTGGTGGATGCATTTGTAAATTATCTGACCAATAAGCAAGCGGATAACAATTTAGAGGCCGGCAATGCCATATAGCGGAAAATGGAAGAACGTTAAGATCCGGCATGGAATGATTGTGGCAACAAGGAGTAAGGGAATTCTGATCCAAATGGCATAGTAGGATTTTATAAATTCTGTAGAAACTTGACAGTTATATATTGGAATGTTACAATTTCCCATAAAAAAGAGAGGGTATTATATGCAAAATAAAATCAAGAAAATAATTATATTCGTCTCAATACTTGCGTTGTCGATACCGGCAACATTATTCAAAGATCCTATCATAAGCAAGGCTATATCAGATAAATCGACTGATATGATCCTATATGTCGGAGAAAAATATAGTATAGATGATTTTTTTGGGGATATTTACAGCGGTATTCCTAACCCCGGTAAGTACATCATAAGCAATTCAAATGTCCTGGGTATCGAGGGCTATTATTCCAAGAATGAATATAACGAACAAGGATGGTTGATTGCTGATGGTTATTATTCGAAGATAGTTGCTTTACATACAGGGAAAGCAACAGTAACTGTAGTAAACGGATCAAATAAATTATTTAGATATAATATTACAGTGAAGAATAGAGAAATAACCTCACCAACCCAATTTTGTGACTGGCCCGATTTTTATGAAGATTATCCGCAATTAAGGATAGGAAGAAAACCGGAGGAACGTTCCGTTTTTCGAGAAAATGCAATGAAAAGTATATTGAAATCTCTCAATTTAGAAAGCTATAATACGGATAGGGAGAGACTGTTTGCTTTGGCAAAATGGTTTTATGAAACTACCCAGAACGGGGATGGAGTTGATTATGCAGTATATGGTAGGCCTGCGAATAGTATTATGCGAGCAACAGGTCAGATTGGGGTGATTCTAATTCAAAATATGGGATTTGAGGTTCGATTTGTAGATCCCAATACGCATTCCTGGGCAGAGATATATCTTAATGGGGCATGGTATAAATTTGATGCTTATTACTTTAGTACAGCTGATAGATTTTCAGTTTATAATATTGATCGTTTTTTACAGGATGTTGAAAGTGAGGAATTTGTATCCAACATAGAAGATTCAAAAACACATCTTCCTTCAATGCTTGTTGACATTGAGACAAAGCAGCAAAATCTAATCTCTGGTCAATCAAAAGACCTTCCCAACGACCGCTTGAGTCAGAATGTGTATTCATCAGATACATCAGTAGTTGACATTAAGGATGGGAAATTAATAGCAAAAGGTGCTGGAATTGCTATTGTATATCGTTATGATGAAACCTATTGCGATGCTTTTTATGTTGTAGTAGAACCTGAGATTAAAGTCAATAAAAAAACGGTGGCTTTAAAGAAATCCCGTAAAGTGCAGAAAAGCTTTAAAAGTTTGTCGCCATATCGAAAAATTATAACGCATGATATGTACGAATGTTATATATGGGAAGATACGAAGCTTTATAGACTGGAACCGGCATTATCTTCGGATGCAAGGCTTTCTACAACATATAATACAAAAACAAATCATTTAAGAGGGTATATTATTAGTGCAGATGGTTCGAAAAAATTAGTATTTGATGATAAAGATGTATTTTATGGAGATGAATAAACCGGGAGGATTTTTATGCAAAATAAAATCAAGAAAATATTAATGTGCATTTTAATACTTGCATTATCGATACCGGCAACATTAGCGAAAGATCCTGTCATAAGCAAGGCTGTATCAGATAAGTCTACTGATATGATACTATATGTCGGAGAAAGATATAATATAGCTGACTTTTTTGGGGACATTTACACTGGTATTCCTAACCCCGGTAAGTACATAATAAGCGATTCAAATGTTGTGGGTATCGAGGGGCATTATTCCAAAAATGAGCGCGACAATCAAGGATGGTTAATACCAGAAGGTTATTATTCGTATATTGTTGCTTTACATACAGG
Source organism: Bacillota bacterium (assembly GCA_023437885.1). Classification (GTDB taxonomy): domain Bacteria; phylum Bacillota; class Clostridia; order Lachnospirales; family Lachnospiraceae; genus Mobilitalea. The sequence goes on from JAEZFH010000507.1 coordinate 8,439, forward strand.
GAAGTCTACAGTAACTGTAGTAAAAGGATCAAAAGCGCTTCATAAATATAATATTACAGTAAAAAATAGAGAAATAACATCACCAACCCAATATAGTCATTTAGCCACTTATTACATGGATTATCCCGAAAAAAGGATAGGAAGAAAGCCTGATAAAAATTCAATTAGTAAAGAGAATACAGTAAAAAAGATATTAAAATCTCTCGACTTAGAAAGTTATAACACGGATGGAGAGCGGCTTTTTACTTTAGCGAAATGGTTTAATGATAGTAAAAAGAGTGGGATAGGAGCTGATCAGGAAATATATGGTTTTACGGAAGAAGGGGATGATACAGGCTTAGTTAGTGCGGGACTTCTTTTACTGCATAATATGAGGTTTGAGATAAGAGAAGGAGGAACATTTGCATATTCTTGGCCGGAAATTTATATAGATGAAAAATGGTATAAATTTAATGTCGTAACTATGAGCTTTTGGGAATTTTCTAATTATACCATGGTAGATTGTTTTATAGATGAGAATGGTTCAAAAATACCATATGTAAAAGATACAAAAACACATCTGCCATCAATGCTAATTGACATAGAGACAAAGCAGCAAAATATATTAGTAGGTCAATCCCAAGCCCTTCCAATTGATCGCCTAAGCCATAATGCATATTCATCAGATATATCGGTAGTTGACGTAAAAGATGGAAAATTAATTGGAAAAGGTGCTGGAATTGCTATTGTTTATCGATATGATGATACATACTGTGATGCCTTTTATGTTGTTGTAGAACCTAAAATTACGGTTGATAAAAAAACGGTAACTTTAAAAAAATCTAAAAAGTTGCAGAAGTCTTATAAAAGTATATCACCATATCGTAGAGTAGTTAACGATGATCTGTACAAATTTTGGGTGTGGGAGGTTGCGAACCTATACAGGCTGGAACCGGCACTGTCCTCAGAAGCGAGACTTTCTACCATATATGATGCCAAAACAGGTTATTTGAGTGCTTATGTTGTTAAAACGGATGGTTCGAAAAAATTGATATTTGATGATAAAGATGTACATTACGGAGATAAAAATTGATATCCATTAATTAATACAAACCCCTGGTTCAGACTGAACTAGGGGTTTGTATAACCTTATATTGCTGTTCCGGTTTGCTACTACCAAATAGTACGATGAGGAGTATCATATATATACCCATCTGGCTTTACATACCGCATATTTGCAGTGTCTGTGTGCTATTGTGTGTGCTGTTTCTGCAGAACATGCGCCAGGGATAAGGACTTTGGACACTCCTGATAAAATAGATTGAAAATTATCGGTTTTTAGGCTATGATGAAAGAGGTGAAAGAGCGGAATGCCTTGCTATATGATTAAGAATATCAGAAGAAGGATGTTGATTATAATGATAGAATGGAAGCCGGAGTTTTCCGTAAATAATGATGAGATTGATGAACAGCATAAGGTATTGGTGGGAATGCTGGATGATATTGACAGAATGATACAGAGTGAGGATTTTAACTATATTAATCTGGCTAATATCGTGGAAGGACTGGAGAAGTATATTCGTGTACATTTTGATTATGAAGAGAATCTGATGTTCCGGCTTTCGTATCCTTACATAACAGAACATACGAGAGAGCATAATGTGTTTCGGGATAAATTACAGAACACTTACGTGCTGGATATTGAGAAACCGAAGGAATTCTATTATGAGATGTCCGACTATCTGTTGAATTGGCTGTCAAGCCATATTATGAAAGTGGACAGGCAGCTTGGCAGCTTTTTAACCGAACGAGGAATATGATATAGCTATATATAAGGAGTGGCTTCATGGAGACATATGAATACCTTGTGGAACAGATTGATGGAGATTATGCACATCTTCGGAGAACAGATTTACCGGATGGCGACTTGAAATTAGTGGCAAGAGCAATTCTTCCCCCGGAGATCAGGGAAGGAACAAGGCTGTTATATGAATGCCTGGAATACAGTGTGATGAATTAGCGAGGCGTGTTGCAATGATAACTTTTATAGTTGGGGTGCAGCACGCCCATTCTTTTGAGGTGAAAAAGAGGATATTTTCAAACATATCATTGTAATCTGGCGGTTACGTTAACGG
>JAEZFH010000512.1 GCA_023437885.1 Bacillota bacterium
TTCGTGCACAGGCTGACAGCCGCAAAGAGGAGTTTCATGCAGTCTGGATATCCTATCTGGAATTTCTGGAGAGGTTAAAGGATCCCGTATCGGGTAAGCCGGGATTTACGCAGCAGCGTTTCGAGGATATGATAGATGAGATGTTTGACAAGGTGGCGGGAATGAAGATGAATGCGGTGATAGTTCATGTCCGGCCCTTTGGAGATGCCATGTATCCATCGGAGTACTTCCCGTGGTCCAGATTCATCTCCGGAGCCCAGGGAACGAATCCGGGCTTTGATCCGCTGGAATATATGATTATGGCAGCTCACAACCGCGGGCTTGAATTCCATGCGTGGATCAACCCCTACCGTGTTACCGGTGATACAACAGATGTATCTACCCTATCCAAGGATAATGCGGCGAGAGAATGGCTCACCACCGAGTCCAAAAAGGATGACCGTAATGTTCTTTCCTTTGGAGGCGCACTGTATTATAATCCCTCCAGCAACGCGGTTCAGACACAAATTCGCCACGGAATTCAAGAGATTGTTGAGAATTATGATGTGGATGGCATTCATTTTGATGATTACTTTTATCCTACTCTGGGTTCGGATTACAAGAAGAATTTTGACGCAAGGGAATATGATGCCTGGTGCAAAGAGAACGCATCGGAGGCAAAATCCATAGCCGATTGGAGAAGGGATAATGTGAACCAGTTGATCAGGAATGTCTACCAGGATATTAAGGAAATTAACCCTGCGGTAGAATTTGGCATCAGTCCCGGCGGCTTCCTGGATTCTCTGCAAAGAGATGACGAGCACTATACGGATATCCGAACCTGGCTGTCAGAGCCGGGTTACGTGGATTATCTCTGTCCACAGCTGTACTGGTCCTTCAGCAGCAAAGCGTATCCTTATGATAAAACGCTGGACCGCTGGCTGGCCCTTCGCACAAATGAGGAGGTTAAGATGTATGTGGGGATCGCCGCATACCGTGCCGGTTCCTCTGCTGATGCGGAATGGAAGAAGGATTCCAAAATTCTCAGGAACATGGTTGAGTATGGGAGAAAGACAGGAGAAGTGAGCGGATTCATGTATTTCCGATACGACTATTTCTATAAAAAGGAGACCAGCAAGGGGATTGCCCAGCTTCTGAAAACGATTAAATAGCAGATTGGTCGTAAATTAGCTTATAAAATAAAGTCATAATATGACGAATTTGATCAAAATATTACATAAGTATTAAAAATGTTACGAAAATATTCCGCAACAGATTGATTTTCCTGATAATATTTGTTAAAATAGGAACAAATAACAAGTGCACTGACGGTGTTAGTGCATTTATACCCATCACCTATGAAACTATAATTATGAGGATGATCATGAAACGGCAGGATAAAAAAATAATCAACACGATATATTTGTGTACGATGGTGATCGGAATGGCAATCCTGGTATATAATCCGACCCATCCTCCGGCCTCGGAACCGGTATCGAAAAGTACTGTGGCTGTAGCAGAAGTAGAAGATAATGCAGATTTATACAGGGAAGCTTCGCCTACGGCGGCAGAGCTTAGTTTAATGAGCGCATATACCAGCCCTACTCCAAGCCCCGTTCCTACCCCTACCCCTCTGCCGGTCTATGCTCTTGAGACAGCGGGATATCCCGCCGAATTGGATACGTTGATACAAACTTATTACGACGCAAAACAAAGCTGTGATATCAATACCCTGAAGGAGTTATCTTCCGATCCCTCGGAAGTAATAAGTGAAAAGGAACTGGTCAGGTTAATCGAAGGGATTGATGAATACAGAAATATAAAATGCTATGTTAAAAAATCCTTTGTGGATGGTGAATATATCATATACGCCTATTATGATATTAAGTTCATCGGGCTGGAGGCTTTGGCACCCTCCCTGTCCAAGCTGTATGTGGTGGCGGACAATACCGGTGGATATAAGATATTTGACGGCAGTATGGATGAAGAACGCAGGTCATATTTTGCTGCCAGAAGCAACGATGAGGATGTAATAGCACTCCGGGATTATACGAACGAATTGGCAGAGGAAGCCAAGGCAGGAGACGAGGATTTAAAGGCGTTCTGGGAGATATTAGATAAATATTAGATAATTATTAGACTGGGAGGCGGAATTTAGTGTGGATAATTTTTGCATTTGCTTCGGCTGTCTTTGCTGGAATGACCGCAATATTATCAAAGATCGGAATACGGAATACCGACTCTAATGTAGCCACGGCAATCAGGACTGTTATTGTTTTGGTGTTTTCCTGGCTTATGGTGCTGGCTGCCGGTTCGTTTTCTTCCGTCACCGAAATCAGTGGGAGGACATTTCTCTTTTTGGTATTGTCGGGCTTCTCAACAGGAGCATCCTGGCTGTGCTATTTTAAGGCATTGCAGCTTGGCAGCGTGAATAAGGTAACACCGATTGATAAATCCAGTACGATACTGTCTATGCTGCTCGCGGTGATATTTCTAGGGGAGAGCATCACCCCTCTTAAGACAGCAGCTATTCTGGCTATAGGAGCCGGAACCTTTCTGATGATTCAGAAGCAGAAGGAAGCAGAAGGTTCGGAGCAGGCTAATCACCGGTGGATGATTTATGCTGCTTTTGCAGCCGTATTTGCCGGATTGACCTCCATATTAGGGAAGATTGGCATAGAAGGCGTTGAATCGAATCTGGGAACTGCCATCCGGACTATTGTTGTGCTGATTATGGCATGGCTAATCGTGTTTCTGACGGGAAAGCAGTCTTTAATCAGGCGGATCGACAGAAGGAGCTGGCGTTTTCTGATCCTGTCCGGGCTTTCCACAGGCGGCTCCTGGCTCTGCTATTACCGGGCATTGCAGGACGGTCCTGCCAGTGTGGTGGTTCCGATAGATAAATTAAGTATTCTTGTTACAATTCTCTTTTCTTCGGTATTCTTAAAGGAGACACTGACGAAAAGAGCGGTGCTGGGGCTCGTTCTGATTGTCACCGGTACGTTATCACTGTTAATGGAATAATCTGGACTCCACTAAATGATATGGATTTAGCGGAGTTTTTATTTTATAATAATTATTATTGGTGAGAATATCCAATACGGAGTGTGATTTTAATCAGTTGGAGCTGCTCAGGGCAGGCTAAACAAATAAAAGGCAAAAAGAATATTTACATAATAATATTATGTATATTACTAATTCTTCATTCGGCTGGTTATTCGAAAAAATGTTGGAAGCAGAGAATTATGCAGAAGAAAGGAGCTTAAAAGGTGAGTGCACTTACGATGTTTCATCCAAATACGGAGGGGTGGTTCCGGCGGACGCTGGGATCGCCTACGCAGGTGCAGGAGGAGGCCTGGCCTGCCATAGCGGCAGGCTGTGATACTCTGGTATCGGCTCCTACCGGTACAGGTAAGACGCTATCCGCGTTTCTTGTATTCATTGACCGGCTGAAGAAGCAGGCAGGAGAGGGAGAATTAAAGCAGGAGCTCCATTTGATTTACGTATCTCCATTAAAATCTCTTGCCGGAGATATTCGGGAGAATCTCCGGCGCCCTCTGGATGGGATATCCGAGGAGGAACGGAGTTCTCAGACGGACGGAAGGGAAGGGAGACAGGAGCTGTATGTAGCTATCCGTACCGGTGATACCACTCAGAGTGAGCGGAGGCGGATGATAAAGACACCGCCCCATATATTAATAACAACACCGGAATCCTTATATCTGATGCTGACCAGCAAATCCGGTCAATCCATCCTACAGACCGCAAAGGCAATTATCATTGATGAGCTTCATGCACTGATTGATTCCAAGCGGGGAGCGCATCTGATGCTCTCTATTGCCCGGCTTGACAGGCTCTGCTCTGCGCCGCTGCAGCGGATTGGGCTCTCGGCAACCATTGAACCCCTGGACCAGGCAGCCGGGTATCTGTCTCCGGAGCTTGTAAGGATTGTGGCACCGAAAATGCACAAGGAGATAGAGATAGCAATCACCAGCCCGCTGCCGGACCGGAGAGGCGGGTCAAGGGATAATGTATGGCAGGAGGTAGCCAGAGCGGTTCATGCGTATTGCAAGGATAGCAAAAGTATCATTGCTTTTGTGGAAGGCAGGGCATATGCTGAAAAGCTGGCTTATTACGTAAACCAGCTGGCTGGGGAGGGTTTTGCCAGGACCCATCACGGCAGCCTGTCCAAGGAACAGCGCTTTGAGGTAGAGAGTGCGTTGCGCAGCGGAACTTTGCGCATGCTGTGTGCCACCTCCTCCATGGAGCTTGGAATTGATGTGGGGGAGATTGAACAGGTATTTCAGATTGGATGTCCACGGTCCATATCCAGTACGATGCAGCGCCTTGGACGAGCCGGACACAATCCCAACCGCACCAGTGTTATGCGTATCTTTCCCAGAACTGCCTCCGAAGGCTTGTACAGCGGCATGACGGCGGAGGTTGCCAAGATGGGGGGAGTGGAGTATTCCAAGCCGCCCAGGCTTTGTCTGGACGTATTGGCACAGCATCTGGTATCCATGGCAACCGGAGAAGGGTATGAGCTTGATGAGGTGATGGAGCTTTTACCCAGAGCATATCCCTTCCGTGAGGTTACGAGGGAGGATGTCAGGGATGTTCTGTGTATGCTGGCCGGAGATTATGAACATGAGAGAAACATACCGGTCCGTCCGCGTATCCTGTATGACCGAATTCATGAGCGGGTAGAGGGAGATCCCTACAGCCGTATGCTGGCAGTATCTGCGGGAGGTACCATACCTGACAAGGGGTTGTATGCCGTTAAGACTGAGAGCGGCGTAAAGCTGGGTGAGCTGGATGAGGAATTCATCTTTGAATCCCGGGTAGGCGACCGGTTTCTTCACGGTACCTTTGCCTGGCAGATTACGAACATACAAAAGGATACGGTTGTTGTAACCCAGGCCGCTTCATTCGGGGCAAGGCTTCCTTTCTGGAAGGGAGAGATCAAGGGCAGACGGCTGCGGACCGGGCTTGCTTTTGGTGCAATTCTTCGCCGTCTGGTAATCGCAGCTGAGACAGGAACTCTGAGACAGGAACTGGGTATGCTGGGGCTGGATGACAGTGCGGCTGTCAGTGCGGAGGAATTCATCCAGCGGCAATTAGCAGCAACCGGCCTGCTGCCGGACGACCGTACGATTCTGGTAGAGCACTTCCGGGATGAGACCGGGAATCAGCAGATGATGGTTCATTCCGTCTTTGGCAAGCAAATCAATTCTCCTCTTGCCATTCTCACGATGGAGGCTGCCAAGAGCCATATCCATGCCAACATCAGCTATGTTGAGGATGATGACGGTTTCCTGTTGTTTCCTTACGGTGATGAAGTAATTCCGGAGGGATTGCTGCAGGAATTAGTAGTGGAGCAGGCAAGACCCGTCCTGGAAGCAGTCCTTCCGGTTACACCGGTATTTAATATGAATTTCCGCTATAATGCTGCCCATGCACTCATGATGGGAGTGCGCAAGGCCGGACGCCAGCCTCTGTGGGTGCAGCGGATGCGCAGTGCAGAGATGCTGGATTCCCTGATGAAGTATGAGAGGCATCCTCTTATCCGTGAAACCAAGCGGGAATGTCTGGAGGATTACTGGGACCTTCCGGGATTGGAATATGTGTTGAACCAGGTTCGTTCGGGAAGCATTCGTATCTGTGAGATGCATCTGGACACACCGTCACCGATGTCCTTTTTATTAAGGCAGCAGACAGAGGCAGCCAATATGTACGATTATTCTCCAACGCCGATGGGAATCCACCATGCAACGGAGGAGGCCTTGAAGGATGCGAAGCTGATTGCCCCGGAGCCGGAGCAGTTGGCCAAGGTATTTGTCAGGACGCGTCTGCCGGAGGATGAGAAGCAATTGCATTCTCTCCTGATGATGGAAGGTGATCTGGTAGCCGGAGAGCTGGAGGTGCCGATTGAATGGCTGGAAACTCTGGCTGGTGCGGGGCAGGCAAATTATATTGAACCGGGGCTATGGATTGCAGCAGAGCATTCGGAGAAATATTCCTCTGCTTTGGCGGACGGTAATCCGGAGGCAGGAAACAACGGCAAGCAGCAAGACCGCTCGCCTTATGTTAAGCAAATTCTTCTACGGCTGCTGCGGTACCGGGGAGCACAGACAGCAGAGACAATCAGTGAACGGTATTTCTGGAGGGAGGAGTATGCCCGGGAGCTTTTGCAGGAGCTGAGTGATGAAGGAGAAGCCATAGAAAGCGATGGCCTGTTCTATCATTCTCAGATGTATGACCGGGCACGTAAGGAAACTATAAAAAGCAGAAGAGCTCAGATACGGACGCAGCCTCCACAGCACTACGCTTCCCTTCTGGCTGACAGGCTCTATATTGCGGCGGCACCGGCCGGCCAATTGGAGGCCGTGTTAAAGCGTTATGCGGATCTTGTGTATCCGGTCTCTGTCTGGGAGAGTATTCTGTTGCCTGCCAGGGTATCAAAATACCGCCCGGAGCTTTTGGATACGGTGCTGGCAGGCGGAAATCTGTTCTGGCAGCTGCATGGAGAGGAGGGCATCAGCTTTCACTTATATGAGGATATCGATTGGGAGGCGCAGGCTTCAGTGGAGGAAACCGGACTGGAGGGAAAGGAGATGCTTCTCTATGAAGCTTTGCTTAAGCGTGGTGCTAGCTTCATGCAGCGGCTTTCCGGTCTGATTGATGGGGAATCCCCCTATGATCTGCTGTTAAGCTTAGCTGAAAAGGGGTATGTCTGTGCGGACAGCTTTGCACCCATCAGGCACCGGGAAATCAGAGAGAAGCTGAATAAGGCTACTCTGAAGCAGCGTGTATCTGCCAAAGCCAAGGTGATGTCCACCGGTCGGTGGGAGATTACCAGACCGCGCAGGGAGCTGTCTACGGAGGAGCAATTGGAGCGTATCTTTGACCGGGTAATTATTCTCAGCCGGGAGACGGCGCAGGGGATTTCCTGGTCCCGCGCGCTTGAGACACTGCGCATATGGGAATATACCGGAAGAGTAAGAAGGGGGTATTTTATCGAAGGATTGTCAGGAGTACAGTTCATCCGGGATAAAGAGTTTCCCGCCGTGATGTCGGCACTGGAGCTGCCGAAGGAGGATATTGTCTGGTTATCCGCCTTGGACCCGGCACAACCCTGGGGCAAGTGCCTTTCCCACAAACCTGGCAGGGCATTCATGAATCTGCCCGGTACTGCAGTCGCAATGCATGCCGGGCTTCCTGTAGCAGTGTTAGAACGACAGGGTAAGCTCCTTCGGGTATTTGAGGAGGAATATCTGCTTCAGGCGATGCGTGCTTTTGCACTGGAATATGGCAGGCGACGTATTTTCACTGCTCAGAACCGGTTACTTGTCCGGGAATATCCGCCGGAGGCAATCGGAGCATTGACCGAAGCCGGCTTCAAACGGGAGCTGCAGGACTATGTGCTGTATCGAATATAACCTTTTAGAAGATGGCCCCGCTTCAAAGCGAATTGAAAGAGGGGCTATCTTCGTCTCAGGGGGTGTTCTAAAAGATCATTTACAGTTCAGATTATCGTGAAAGGCGGAAATCAAAATAGATATTACGCTTTGATACAGATTCTTAATCTAAATATACCAATTAATAAAAGTGACGTACATGTGAGCAGCGAAAAATATCCAATATCCGGTGTATAGTATAACACAAATTTCCATGAAGCATGAGCAGTTTTTGGAATGGCTAACAGGATTGATAGCGGTAGCATAAAGTGAATTAGTCCGGTATAGATTAATAATCTTATTCTCTTCTTGCCTGTCTTCGGCTGTATGCTTAATGATTTCAGCCTGACTGCCGATAATACTACGAATGCTACAATGAGTATACATAATATAATATAAATAGTATATGTAACAATCATTGGATAATGATTTAAATCAAAAATCCCAGAGCCGGGTTGAACCTCCTCCGGTTCATACCCGTATAGAATATTGATGTGCCGCTTTCTATTCTGTCCCGGTAGCCCGATTTGAATAGTTTTGTCAATGTAACACTGGAGGTATTATATAATAGTACCACACCGAGGGAGTCTTCCGGAAGTATCTTGGCTTTTGATTGATAATTCGATATTTCACCTCCATGATAAACGCTGCCGGATGTGACATACCAACCCAAACCATAAGATTGCCACTCGGAAACCTTTGATGACGGAGCCATTAAGGCATTAATTCCTTGCTCCGATAATATTTGCGTTTTATTAAAGCTCCCATTATTTAATAAGGCACTCAGATATTTTGAGAGATCCTCCGAACAGGATATTATACTATATGCCGGAAGAAAATCTATTCGATAGGATAATTCCGCAGCTGCCGGGAAGCCAAATATGGTTCTGTAACCGACAGCCATATTATCTTTCTTAGCTTCCTCCTGTGAGAGATAACTGTGAGTCATATTCAGAGGCTGAAAAATTTTTTGCTCAATATATTCCTTATAAGTAAGACCGGATACACTTTGAATCACCTCTCCAAGAATAATATAGTTCATATTGCTATATTGAAATGTTTCTCCTATTTTTCCGGTTGGTTTTAACTTATCCATTTTTCTTACGAATTGTTCAATTGTGGTATCATCTCCCCATAGGGTTGCGATTTCATACTCAGCATCGGTTTTAAAACCGCTTGTATGGTTGAGGAGTTGACGAACCGTTATTGCTTTCGATGCCTGTGGATCTGCTACACGAAACCAGGGAATATAGGTCTGTACCGGCTGATCCAAAACGAGCTTTTCCTCATCCACCAATTGCATTACCGCCATCGCTGTAATAGATTTACTCAAAGAAGCGATGATAAACGGGGTTTGAGGAGTAACTTTTCGTCCTGACGGGTTTGCCGTCCCATATCCTTTCAAATAAATTATCTCACTGCCCTTTACAATACCGAGCGCAAATCCCGGTATGCGGCATTGCTTCATTTCTTTTTTTATATAGGCATCCATTTTTTCATAATTCGGTACGATCTTATTGCTATCAGCAGAAGCAGTGTTAAAGCTCAGGGAAATTAACAGGATACCAAGAAAACACTTACTCAAAAGCTTATACATAATATTCCTCCCATCATTTATCGGTATAGTTGATTTCTATAAAATCATAGCAGAAATGACCAACCAGGGTAAGTGAAGGGTGTAATACTAATTGTAATGAATTTTGTGACAGTGATCATATGACATATATGAAAGAATTACAGTTTCTTATGTTAACAGCCATATAAAATCAATGATTGGATATTGGATGACCATCCCATAGCTGAATAATCCGATCTGCATTCTGCAGTATTGTTGGGTCATGAGTAGCAATTATTATGGTTGACCGGCTCTTTAATTTTTCTAAAACTCGAATTACCTCCTGAGCGCTGTTATGATCCAAGGAAGCAGTCGGCTCGTCTGCGAAGATAACTTCAGGATCATTGATCAAGGCTCTTGCGATGGCAACTCTCTGTTTTTGCCCACAGGATAGCTGTCCTGGCTGACGCTCTGACAAATGGCTGATTTTTAGACTTTCCAGAAGGCTCATCGCTTTTTCTTTGGTCTTGTCCGAAGCACGGTCAACGCCAGTCATGACATTCTCCAAAACGGTTAAATACTCTATCAGAAAATGTTTTTGAAAAATAAAACCAAACTTCGACTTTCTTATTTTGGCTTTTTCTTTGAAAGAATAGGATTCTATATCCACATCATTATAATATACAGCTCC
>JAEZFH010000072.1 GCA_023437885.1 Bacillota bacterium
TTCCACTCATAGGAGCTGTATTTCTTCTCCAGCTCCTGTAATATGTCCATATCCAGGATATCCTCCTTCAGCTCTGCCGGACGAAGTCCGTAGACTTCCCCGAATGCCTCAATCAGCCCGCTGCGAATCATGGCAATATCCAGCTCAGGCACATATTCCGTGAGATTTGCCACTCTTGCCCGAACCGATTCCACTCCCTTGGATACCAGCTTCTCCCTGGATACATTCAGGTAATGGGAAAGCATGCTCATATCCACCTTCACCAGGATGGTTCCGTGGTGGTAGCAGTGCTCTCCATCTGAGAAAAAGGCATTGCCGGAAAACTTCCTTCCCTCCGCCGTGATATCATTCCTTCCTGACTTCTCTGCAGGTATCCCGAGGCTGTTCACTGCCTTTAGGATAACCTCCAGCTGCCGGTCAACATTATAATTATCCCTGGCGGCCAGGAAGGTGAAATTCAGATTTCCCAGGTCGTGGAATACGGCACCTCCGCCGGATAACCTGCGGACCAGCCTGCCTCCGTCCTCCTCAAGCTCGGCAATCCTGCATTCCTTCCACGGATTTTGATTTTTACCGATGACTACGGTTTTTTCATTCTGCCACAAATATAGAATTATCTCATCCTTTTTCACATGCTTCAGGAGATATTCCTCTAACGCAAGATTCTGATACGGATTGGTTTTGGCAGTAATAATATATTTGATGCTCTGAATCAATTGGCACCTCTTTCTTTGCTTTAATCCTTACCGAATTGATAACGAACCACCGGATTCCGGGCGGCCATTACCTCATCCGGACGGCCGACGGGGGTATTCACCGGACTAAGATGCAGTGAATCCGGTTCCGCCAATGCCTGCTCATATATCTGCCGGTAAACAGCAACCGCTTCCTCCAAGGTCTCCCTGCTCTCCGTCTCGGTTGGCTCTACCATAAGTGCCTCGTGAACAATCAGCGGGAAATACATCGTCGGAGGATGCATTCCGTAATCCAGAAGAGTCTTGGCAAAGTCCAAGGCGGATACTCCCTTTTCCTTCTTCAGCTCCTCCAGAGAGATTACAAACTCATGCATGCAGGGTCCCTGGAAAGGAATATCAAAGGTATCCTTAAGCAGATGGAGCATGTAATTTGCATTCAGCACCGCATTCTCCGAAGCACTGCGAAGCCCCTCCGCTCCCAGGGTCAGAATGTAGGTCAACGCCCTTACCACAACCAGGAAGTTGCCATAGAAGGCTTTTACCCTGCCGATGCTTTCCTCCGGCTTCGTCTCCCACCGGTAATGCCCCTGCTCCTCCGCAATGCGGGGAGATGGCAGATATTTGATCAGCTTCTCCTTGCAGCCCACGGGTCCGCTCCCGGGACCTCCTCCTCCGTGCGGTGTGGAGAAGGTTTTATGAAGATTAAGATGCACCACATCAAAGCCCATATCTCCGGGCCTTGCAATGCCCAGAATAGCATTGAGGTTTGCCCCGTCATAATAATTCAATCCTCCGGCCTCATGGATGATCTGTGTTATTTCAAGTATATGCTCGTCAAACATACCGATCGTATTGGGATTAGTCAGCATAAAGCCTGCGGTATCCTCGCCTGCCACTTTGCGAAGCTCCTCCACATCAACATAGCCTTCTTTGGTGGAGGGTACATTAATCACAGAGAAGCCTGCCATGGCGGCGCTTGCCGGATTGGTGCCATGGGCGGAATCCGGCACGATGATTTTGGTTCTTTTGGTATCCTTACGCTCCTGATGATAAGCCCAGATTAATTTGAGCCCGGTATATTCACCGTGAGCACCTGCTGCCGGCTGGAAATCCATTGCATCCATGCCTGTTATCTCACATAGAGCTTCTTCCGCTTTCTTCATAACCTCAAGGCATCCCTGGACACTCTCCTCCGGCTGAAGAGGATGGACTCCTGAGAAACCGCTCAGCCTGGCAACTTCCTCATTAATCTTAGGATTATACTTCATTGTACAGGAACCCAGCGGATAGAAACCGCCGTTAATCCCGAAGGTGCGCTTCATTAATTGTGTATAATGCCTGCTAAGCTCAGTCTCGGATACCTGCGGCAAATGAAGCTCACTGCCTCGCAGAAACCCTTGCGGAGGGGAGATTACCGGAACATCACATTCCGGAAGAAGTGTCTGGCCCCTTCCTTCCCTGCTTTTTTCAAATATCAGCTTCATTGGCCGAGCACCTCCTTCATTGCATCAATTAAGGCATCTATTTCTTCCCTTGTATTCATTTCCGTTGCACACCACAGGATTGATCCGCTCAGCTCGCCTCCCAGAGGGTATCCCCCGAGAATTCCACGACGTGCAAGTCCTTCCTGTAATTTATCCACATCCCCGGTAAAGTCCGTTACAAATTCGTTGAAATATTCTCCCGGATATTTTATAGCAAAGCCGTCCAGTTCACAGATCCGCTCCGCCAGATAATGGGCCTTGGACATGGATAGCTGTGCTGCCTGCCACAGCCCCTTCCTTCCCATGGCATCCAGATATGCAGCCGCAATCATGGCGCACAACGCCTGATTAGAGCAGATATTGCTGGAGGCCTTCTCTCTGCGGATATGCTGCTCCCGCGCCTGAAGCGTCAGCACGAAGGTCCGGTTTCCCTTCCCATCCGTCGTCTCCCCCACAATTCGCCCGGGAAGTCTGCGCATCAAATTCTCTGTCGCCGACATAAAGCCCAGGTAAGGTCCGCCGTAGGATAAGGGGATGCCAAGGGACTGGCCTTCGCCGACTGCAATATCCGCTCCGTATTCTCTCGGTGCTTTTAACAGCCCCAGGGAAATCGGATAGCAGCTCATGATATATTTGATCTGTGTACCGGCAGTGATTGCTCCGACCGCATCTCCGTCCTCCAATAATCCGTAGTAATTCGGCTGCTGGATCAGGATACAGGCGGTCTCGCCATCTGCCATCGATCTCAGACTCTCCAAATCCGTTCGTCCCTCTTTGGAGGGCACGACTACCACCTCGATATCCGTCCCACAGCAATAGGTTTTTACTGTTTCTATGGTCTGGGGATGGACTGTTGCCGAGATTAATGCCCTTTTCCGGTTCCTCTCCCTGCACATGATTACTGCTTCCGCCGCTGCCGTAGCGCCATCATAAACCGAAGCATTGGACACATCCATTCCAGTCAGCTCACAGATCATCGTCTGGTATTCAAAGATGGACTGCAATATTCCCTGGCTGATTTCCGCCTGATAGGGTGTATAAGCTGTCACAAATTCTTCCTTGGAAGTAATCTGACTGACGATGGAGGGAATATAATGGCGATATGCTCCGGCTCCTCGAAACATAGATTCAAACACCTGATTTTTGGCTGCCATTCGGGACATCCTGCGTCTCACCTCAAATTCGGATAACCCCTTCTCCAGCCTGAGTCCTTCCTCCAGATATACTCCTTCGGGAACTGCATGAAACAGCTCACGAAAGCTGCCCGCACCAAGTGCCTGGAGCATCTCCTGCTGTTCCTGTAACGTATTCGGTACATAAGTGCCCATCTTGGTACCCCCTTTATGAATTAAGCTCCCTGTATTCCTTTTCCGACAACAGATCGGACCTGCTTGTAATATCCTCCACCTCAATGAACCATGCATCATATGCATCCTCGTTGATTAATTCCGGATGATCCAAAAGCTCCTCGTTCACTGCTTTGACTATACCGGAAACAGGACTGTATACCCCGGATACTGCCTTAACAGATTCTACATCGGCAAATTCTTCTCCGGCTGCCACCTCGTCTCCAACCTCCGGCAGATTAACAAATACCAGATCTCCCAGCTGCTTCTGAGCGAAATCGGATATTCCGATCTTCGCTGTCGTATCATTGCTAAAGCAGACCCATTCATGTGATTTCAAATAAAAAAATTCCTTCATAATTTATACCTCCAATTATTTTATATATATATTTATTTCGCCCTCTTATAGAAGGGCAGTGCTGTTATCTCCGCGGTGATTCTTCTTCCCCGGACCTCTACCTCTACCTGGGTACCCGGCTCACTGTACGCAGCATCGATCAGTGCCATGGCTACAGGACGCCCAAGATACGGACAATGGGTTCCCGAGGTCGTAACCCCGACAGGCTCGTTATTAATGTAGATCGGACATGCCTCCCGCGCAATTCCTCTGCCAGTAATATTCAACCCGACCCTGGTTCTTGCCGGTGTTCCCCTTGCCAGGATGCCTTCCTTACCGATAAAGTCCTCTTTCTCCAGCTTCACTGCAAAGCCCAGCCCCGTCTCCATGGGCGAAATGGTATCATCCATTTCATGTCCATACAGCGGCATTGACGCTTCAAGACGTAAAGTATCTCTCGCCCCCAGCCCGCATGGTATCAGTACATAATCCTCCTCCGAGCCCGCGCGCTTTGTATTATGTTCCAAATCATAATTGCCTGCTTCCAGCAGCAGTTCCCACAATCTTACCGCATCCTCATTCCTGCAATAAAGCTCATAGCCATCCTCTCCGGTATACCCGGTTTTTGATATCAGGCAGTCAATGCCTCCTACCGGCACATGCTCCCGGAAGCTGTAATATTTGGCCGGAAGCTGTTCCTCCTCTGCCAGCTTACACAGGATATCCTTTGCTTTCGGTCCCTGGAGTGCCAGCTGGGATATCTCATCGGAGATATCCGTAAATTTCACCTCCCCGTCCAGATGTGCTCTCATCCACTCCACATCCTTATCACGGTTCGCAGCATTAATTACGATCAAGTACTCCTGCGGGTTCTTTTGATATACCAGAAGATCATCTACCACTCCTCCGCTCTCATTGCACATAGGGCTATACTTTACCTGCCCATCATACATGTGTCCGCAATCATTGCTGACCAGATGCTGGACATTGGCCAATGCATCCCTTCCCTTAAGGAGAACCTCCCCCATATGGGATACATCAAACAATCCTGCTGCAGTTCTTACTGCCATATGCTCCGCAATCACTCCCGTATCATACTGCACCGGCAGCAGATATCCGGCAAAGGGAACCATCTTTCCCTGAGCTCTGATATGGCAATCATAAAGGTGAGTTTTTCTTTCCATCGAAACCTCCTATTCTTTTCTTCCAACCGCTCCTTACGCAGGACCGGCCGGCATGAATTATTGTACACCGCTTTTTATTTTTCATATAAGCTCCTTATAAAAAAACAATAAAAAAAGACGTACTGAATGAATCAATACGCCTCTGTTGGTTTACCTGAAAGATTCTCTCCTGTCCTTACGGAGCAGAAAATTGCTTCTTCGGTGCCGAATCGCTTTCCAGAGTATCGTCCAGACCTGGTCCTTTTGCCTGAGAGTTTTCGCATTCCCCTTCGGCGCCGTTGTAGGCAACGGTCTCTCCCAAATCCTTCATCCGACTATATTCCTATTATTCTACAGATCAGCGGAACAGCCGGTAACGCAGATCGTATGCAATCAGCAGCTATTCCTTTGGATGTTTTATCCACCACTTTATTATAATATCAGAACCGGATAAAGTCAATGCAGTATCTCTGATACTATGTCCGTTCTTACAGGACTGATACACCCTCTGCGGCAGGAAGTCCTGCTTCATTTAACGGCCTGCAGGGAGACGGCAGTATGGATTTCTTCTCTTCGGTTACATCATGGAACATTTCAGGGAACCAGCATATAATAGCATTAGAATAACATGCCCTCACAGCTTAGCGAAGCGATCCGTTTGGTATGCCAATTCATTGACTGGCTTTGCACTGGCTGACGGCTATATGGAGGTTAGTATGGATAATACCGCTGCAGATCCCAGAGGGACAATATCACAGAACAGCCGCATTATGCATGTGGAGAATGCCTTGGTGGAAGAGGTATTTACAAACAATAGAAGAACCGGCTATATCCTGATATCCTATGGTGTAGAAGACCAAAATGACATGATTTATATCGAGACGCTCAGATTAAACGTGGATCGGAACACTGTCATCATCAACCAATTCGGGCAGGAGTTATCTCTGTATGAACTCCGAAAAGGAATGTGGATCGATGCTGATTTTTCTTCTGCCATGACTAGGAGCATTCCTCCCCAGTCGACCGCATACCGAATCATCGTACGCGCAGATAACCCTTCCGTCAATGTTACTACGGACCGGGTTGCCGAGGTCGATGTCAGAAACGGCTTTTTGTATACCGGCAATCCCTATGACATATCCGATCAAATGCGGTTTGTAGTAAATAATGCAACCGTCATCCTGGACCGGAACGGAAATCCCATGCGACTCGGTGCACTCCAGCCCGGGCAGCTCGTGAGGGTGGAGCATGCCAATTTTCAAACCTTGAGCATTCCTCCCCAGACGACAGCCTTTCGTATCCAGCTTCTTTAAAGACCTTCCCGGCCCTGTATATCTGCCCAACAGCAGACGGACAGGGCCGAAATTCCGACAGCATAGGCCTATCCTAGCACGAATCCGGACCGCTGCAGGAGTAACCTCTCCTTCGTCCCGTCATATAATACTGTATAAGCAAATATGGAGGAAGTACCGATGGGCGAGCTATTAAAAATTGATCACCTCAGTTACACCTATCATAGTCTCGAAGGGGAAACACCGGCGTTATTCGATGTTTCTTTTCATGTGATGGATGGCGAATTCTTAAGCATCGTAGGACCAAGCGGCTGTGGCAAATCCACTCTGCTTTCGTTGATTGCAGGCCTGATTGACCCCAGCAGCGGCTTTATATATATCAATGGAAAGGATATTAAATCCTCCGGCAAAAACATTGGTTATATGCTTCAAAGAGACCAATTGCTCGATTGGCGCAATACCCTGAAAAATGTTACTCTGGGACTGGAAATACAGCATAAGCTGTCGGACAACAGCTATGTCCAAATAAACGAATTGCTGAATACTTACGGCTTAATTACCTTTCAGAACTCCTACCCTTCTGAATTATCCGGCGGTATGAGGCAGCGGGCAGCCCTGATCCGCACCCTTCTTCTGGAGCCGGATATTCTGCTGCTGGATGAACCCTTTTCCGCCCTGGACTATCAGACGCGCCTGGAGGTAGCCGATGATATCTGGGGTATTATTCGTAAGGAGAAAAAAACCGCAATTCTTATCACTCATGATATTGCAGAGGCAATCAGCATGGCGGACCGGGTTGTTGTACTATCTTCACGTCCCGGAACTGTAAAGAAAGTTATCGATATCAATCTGTCTATCAAGGACCGGACTCCCTTTACCACCAGAAGTGCGCCTGAGTTCCAGGAGTATTTTAATCTGATATGGAAGGAGTTAACTCATCATGAGCAGGAAGCATAAGCAAGTAGAAGGCAAAAGCTTGAATGTTTCCGCAGCTCAACAGGCATATGTTAGAAAGCACAGACTTCATCTCCGGCGGGTTCGTTTCTACCAGTTTCTTATTCTGGTCAGTTTTGTTTTCGCCTGGGAGATCACCGCAAGGTTGGGAATCCTGAATTCCTTTGTATTCTCCAGCCCTTCAAGGGTTATAAAAACCGTTCTGGAAATGACCGCAAGCGGTCAGCTTCTCTATCATGTGGGCGTCACACTGCTGGAAACACTGGGAAGCTTTTTCTTGGTAAATGTATTGGGGATTATCCTCGCAATTATCCTATGGTGGAATAACAGTATTTCCAAGGTACTGGAGCCATATCTGATTGTTCTGAACAGTCTGCCAAAATCAGCATTGGCACCGGTGTTCATTGTATGGCTGGGCAATAATATAAAAACCATTATTGTTGCTGCAGTCTCTGTTGCAGATGTTTAATAAGTACAATATCACAGGCTGCCGGAGGCAAGTGCTCTCTGAACCTCCGGCTTATACCAAAACCCCTGCCTCGACAGGGGTTTCAAATATTATCAAATCAGTTCAAACATATCGTTACCCGCTGTTCCTACTTCGTTTTCCCCGCAGCTAACGCTTCCTTGGTTGCACTTCCGATCTTCGTGCCGTCATCCTTCATTTCTTTCCCCCAGCCGAGCTGATCCCAGTAAATCAGCACGGCTATTCTCGTTTTGGGACCGTATCCGCCATCCACAGTAAGTCTTGGCAGCCAGGACGGTAATACCGCATTTAATTTTTCCTGTGCCCACTTGATATCCTGTGCAGGTGATTGGGAAGTAATCGTCTGCACAGGGATATAAACCTCCGGTATATACTTAACCCCGGTGTATTCGCAAACTCCCCGGCAAATCTCCTGGGCACTCTCCTTCCAATAGGCTTC
Organism: Bacillota bacterium; assembly: GCA_023437885.1. GTDB lineage: Bacteria > Bacillota > Clostridia > Lachnospirales > Lachnospiraceae > Mobilitalea. The sequence goes on from JAEZFH010000072.1 coordinate 8,198, forward strand.
ATTAGCCATCATGGTAGTGGCTTCCTTTTCATTTGTCATAAATGCCATCTCAACCAGGATAGCTGCTTTTGTATCCAATGCATTGCAATTCACCATCGCCAGGGACTTCGGTTCAATGCCCCGGTTTTTCTGCTCTGTCCCTCCCACCAGATGCTTGAGGACTCCTTCGGCCAGGGATCTGGATTGTCCCTGATACTTGTCATGAATATAGATTCCCACTCCCTGTGCACTGTTAAAGCTCTTGCCGTCACCGTATGCATTAAAATGAATGGAAATACTATAGTCACAATCCGCTTTTGCAATTGCTCTTTGCCGGTCAGCCAAAGCGGTATCCGGATCATCGGCAGCATTATTATCATTAAAGCCCGTCTGCAGCGTGTCAAAGCCGCAGCGCTGCAGCTCCCTGACCAGCAGGGAGGCCACACCTACGCTAGCATAATGTTCCCGGTACTGTTCCCCTTTCTTAATATCAATGATACCGTCCTTATTGATATCAATTGCCGCCGGAAGCGGTGGAGTCCGCTTGCCGGAGGTATTGGACCCATGTCCTGCATCAACATTAATTTTCATATACTTTATCCTCCAATTTCTTTATCATGGATTTCTCATTATTAGATCACCGCCGGTCCGGAATTTCCACCTTTCCGGCATGAATAAGGCTTGAGATCGCCTTAATAGCAATATATGCAGTTACCTCAGTATTTCTGCTTAAATTGGTTCGGGTAATGTCTTGTTTTTATAAGTCCGCAGCAGGCTGCACCCCGATATCAAAAAAGCTTTCTTTTCGCTGTTATCATGTGGAATTCGTCATAATATGACACCTTATTTCGTTATCTGCATAAAATAAATTATGGGAACCTATTTCCTAAATAATGATATAAGGAGTGTTCAGTATGTGTTGCTTTTGCAGAAGAAGATGTTGTAGACAGAGTAGCTGCAGGCGGAGATGTTGCTTTTGCAGAATTTGGTAAGCACCTGCCTGAATGACATAATATTGTCACTGCATTATTAGCGCTTGGGGATGAATAATGCAGTGACAATCTACCGGCCCCGGATCAACATTGCCCGCGGCAGTAACCTCGGTTTACATCCACCGCCGTATTATAACTCCTTGGCCCGATCCGTACCTTCCGTATCCTAAGCTGTTTCCACATAGCAGATACCTGCTTCCATCTCATCACCTCCTATATTTACACATACTCCCATATTCCTCCTGCACTGCCACAACTTAAATATTACAATATTGTTACATATATGTTACAATTCTATTGTTCCTAAGAGATAGCAATCATCAAAAGGAGGCAAACCATGATTTGTTTTAAACTTAATTCATGCAATTACAGCGACTTATTAAGTCAAATGTTAAAATACTGCAGTTTCGGCTTATGCAACTAATTCTAATGGCCCAACCGATCGGTTGGGCCATTTTTGTGAATAACTTCTCCTTTTTCTTCCATTTATCCACGCTATCAACATTTTGCTGTGGATAATTGGTAATTTTTGTTATTCAATAGATGATAATCTACTCTTTCTAACGGTTTTCATTTCGATTGCTGCCGCTATATCAGATCTGGCCTCATTTTATGTATTCTTTTTGCCAAGCTGTAAATACTAAGCTCGGAGGTGATTTTTATGGATCCTACACCCTTTGCATCAGTAAATTCCCCGGTATACTTTCCAATCTACGGTTATGGATTTATACCGGGAATATTCCTTGATGATAATGAGAGAGATGATTATTTATCGTCTCTGGATTCAGATACCAGAGATTATGTTTTAAAGCATACGGATGAATTCCGGTCGAGGCAGGATATTGAGGATTGCATTAATAAACTGCGGAACGGATAAAAAACAAATGCTTTGAATCATCTGCCGGCAATTTCCGGCAGATAGCCATTCAGCTATAGCACCTCGCTTCGGGGCAGTCCGCATCCGCACCGGCGAAGGTGCTTTTGTTATAGCACTCCCTGCCCACACCCGTATTCTTTTCCCCTTCCACGTAGCTTTCCTCTGTCTTTCCCGAGCTTACGCTTACTTTTACTGCGGTGCTGCTGTCTCTCTCCGATAAAATCCCTTCCAGAACTCTGCTAAGATTATCCGGATTAAGCGTTCCATACTTCATATGAAGCACCTCCGTCCTTTGTATAGCGTATGCGATACTGGCTGTACCTATTTCCTCTCACTGCAGCAATGTCCTGTATTAGGTGTACTATTTATGTTCCTGAGTAATAAGATGTAGGGGAAGGATGGAATCATTATGAAAACTGCCGCCTATATCCGCGTCTCTACCGAAGAGCAGCGCATTCACGGTTTATCCGTGGATACCCAGAAGGCTGCCTTAACCGAATACGCCCTCAAAAACAATCTGGACATTATCGGCTATTATATCGATGCCGGCCTTACCGCCAGAAAGAAGCTGTCTCAGCGCAGAGAGCTTCTCCGGCTTCTCGGTGATGTGGAGAAAGGAGAGGTTGAGCTGATCATCTTCACTAAGCTGGACCGGTGGTTCCGCAACATAGCCGACTATTACCGGGTGCAGGAGAAACTGAATCAGCATCGTGTTGACTGGAGGACCATCTACGAAAATTATGATACCGCAACAGCAAGCGGAAGACTTCATATTAATATTATGCTTTCCATCGCACAGGATGAAGCCGACCGCACCAGCGAGCGAATCAAAGCAGTGTTCGAGAATAAAAGAGCCCGCGGCGAGACCCCTGCCAACAAAGCTCCTCTCGGATACCGGATAGAGAATTCAAAGCTGAGGATTGATGAAGCCACAAAACAAATTGCCCTGGACATCTTCCAGCATTATGATATTCATCATTCCGTGATGGGCTGCGTGCGCATGGCAAGGGAAAGACATAACTATATTATCTATGATTACTCCATCCGGCGGATGCTGGAAAACAGGATCTACATAGGAGAATTCCGGGGACACAGGGGCTTTTGTGAACCCCTGATAGAATATGATCTATTTGACAGAATACAGCGATGCCGGGAGGTGCGGGTATACCGGAATCAGCTGGTGAATGGGCGGGTATACTTATTCTCGTCACTGATTTATTGTAAAGAGTGCGGCCGCATAATGTCCGCCTGTTCCACCGCTCAGAAACAGAAGCCATATCCGAGGGAGTACCATTATTACCGGTGCAAAGAAGCGGTAAATTATCACAGGTGTATTCATCGCAGAAGGATGAACGAGGCAGTTTTGGAAGAATACTTATTAAACCTGCTGGCGCCGGAGATGGAGCAGAAAATATTGATACGGGAGCAGAAGGTAAACGCAGGTAAAGATTATAAAACCAGTGCAGCCAGTATCAAGAAACGGATGGAGAGATTGAAGGACCTGTATTTGGATGATTTGCTGAATAAAGATACCTATCGTCAGGAATACAGTGGACTGACAGAGCAGTTAACCATCGCTGAAGCTGCCCTTGCAAAATCTCCCCGGAAGTCCGGGCAGATTACTGTGAAAGAGTTGGGGGCACTCTATTCCTCCATGTCTCTTCGGGAACGCAAAGCCTTCTGGCTGGGTATAATAGACCGGATTATCATTGACCGGGAGAACGCGATTGATTTTTATTTGAAGCCATAATGCCCGAACATGATACTATATATACTGCGCAGGCCAAAGAGAGTGCACATCCTGACGCATAGCGGTCATACGGTAAGCTCTTGTGCTTATGGTATATTTGTACTTAATATACGGTTCCTGTTGCCATCTTCGGGACAGTAATCAGCCTCTATTCTGATTTTAAGGCTATTGAGGAAGATAAGATAAAATTAATCTACACATTAGGGGGCAGAAAGCGGGATGTACTGTTTAAGGTAGTCCTTCCGGGAAACATCCCCTCCATCATCAGTCAAATGAAGGTCAATATCGGACTCTCTCTGGTCGGTGTAATTATCGGAGAATTCCTTGCAGCTAAGGCAGGCCTTGGTTATCTGATCATTTATGGCAGCCAGGTTTTCAAGCTGGATTGGGTAATTATGTCAATCGTTATCCTCTGCATTGTTGCAACCGGATTATATAAGCTGTTAACACATTTTGAGAAAAGAGTAACCCGATGATACTCCTTGCGTAAGAACTCCAAAAGTGGCTTTTACAGGTGAAAATACCCATAAAAGCCACTTTTTCAATCTACCTTATCTTAAACTATATAATTTCTATTTCCTGCTCATCCTCTTTGATCTGAAAAATCTGAACCGCCTCTTCCAACCGTCTTGCCTCCATGGCAAGCCCGGAAGCGGAATTACTCATATATTCCACAGTCGTAATCTGATTAATGGCAGTTGCACTGACTTCCTCAGAGGAGGTAGCTGTCTGCTGAGATACTGCCGAGATATTACGGATGGCATCCAGTGTATCATCCTTTGCACCCTCAATTCCCCGAACACCCTCGGCGATATTATCCAAATTGCTTACCAGACTGCCCACATGCTCGTTGATGTTTTCAAAGGTTCGTATTGTATTCGTCAATGCTTCCATCTGGGAACCAACAATAGCTTCCGCCTGCTTCGCTGAGGTTGCCGTTGTCTTAGTCTTCATCTTGATTTCATTGACAATTGTTGTAATCTGGTTGGATGCCCTCAGAGACTGCTCCGCCAGCTTACGTATCTCCTCTGCCACTACTGCGAAGCCGCGCCCTGCCTCTCCGGCTCTTGCCGCCTCAATGGAAGCGTTCAGGGACAATAGATTGGTCTGGTCCGCTATTCCGTTAATAACCTCTATAAAACCCTCAATATTGACAGACTGGACTGCCAGGTCTTCAATATCCCGGATAACCACCTTTGTAATGTCCGTTGTTGCACTGGATTTTCGATTCAGCTCATCAATCGTGGTAATTCCCTCACCGACAATCACCTTAGTATCCTTGGCTATCTGCTCAATCTCATAGGTACTGTTATAAACCTGGTTAATTCGATCCGACAAATTGGACATCTGGCTTAGGCACTGCTCCGTATCCCCTGCCTGCTGAACCACACCCTTCTCAATCTCATCAATTGCCAGGGAAATATCCCGGGTCGAGGTTAGAATCTCATCGGAGGTATCCGACAGCTTCCCTGCTGAATCATTCACCTTATCCACCACCCCTGTGACCTGTTCAATTAAGCCCCTCATACCGGTCACCATATCCGTCAGGCTGTTGGACAGGATTAGGAATTCATCCTTTCGATTGGTAGTAAACTTCGCAGTAAGATTGCCTTTCGCCGCCAATGCAATCGACTTGCTGAGCTTCGAAATCTCGGTACCAATCCGCCCGGCAATCACTGTCCCTACCAAAATAGCAATTGCAGATGCAAGAGTCACAAACACCAGTGTCAGCAGTTTGATGGACTGGGCCTGTTCCAGAATTGTACTTTTAGGAACCAGCGCACAAATCATGGCCTTCGTGCTCCCTACCTTACTGTAGAGAAATAAATATTCCCTGCCATTGTAGCTCTCATAGGAATGACCGTTAAGCTGATTGCCGGAGACTGCCGCCTTGTAATATTC
>JAEZFH010000099.1 GCA_023437885.1 Bacillota bacterium
TTTCCGATCAGGTTCAGCTTCGCATACGTATAGTACAACGGGAATAAAAACAGCTGAATTGGAACCGTCATTGCCATCATAAAATACATTAAAATGCCGCCGCTCCCCTTGATTCGTTTCCCTGAAAGAACATAGCCCGCCAGACTTGCACAGACCAGCACAATAACTATGGTAATACCTGTCAATTTCACGCTGTTGATAAAGCCCTTTGCAAACTTGCCATAGCTCCAGGCCTGAATATAATTTTCCAAATGCAGTACCGTGGGTAATGCCAACGGATTCCTGACAATCTCCGAATTTTCCTTGAAGCTGTTGAAAAGCACCAACAGGATGGGAAAGAGGCAGATCACCGCTAACAGGAGCAGAATTAAATGAATGATAGAACTAATCCCGAATTTTTTCTTTTTTTTTTTCGCTGCCATGCTATTCCCTCCTATTCCATAGCTTCTTTCTTACTGATGCGTACATAGATGACGGAAGCAATCATTCCGAAGAAGCTGATAAACATACCCACCGATGCCGCCTTTCCTACCTTCATGGAATTAAAGGCAAGGGAATACGCATACGTTCCCAGAACCTCAGTTGCATGTGCCGGACCGCCGCCGGTAAGTAATTTTACATAATCAAAGGCCAAGAAGGAGCCGATGGTAATCATGATAAACATTAATGATACCGTAGACATGATGTTCGGCAGATATACATACCGGAACAGCTGCCATCCATTGCAGCCCTCCACGCTTGCTGCTTCCACCTGGTCTGTGGGTACCTGACGCAGGGCAGCAAGATAAATGACGGTCAAATAGCTCCAATAATGCCATATATCAACACCCGCACAAGCAAAAATCGCGGTTTTCATGCTTGCCAAGGGAGAACTGATATCCAATCCCAGAGTTTTCAAAAAAGCAACCACACCTACAACCGGGCTGAAAATAATATTAAGCCAGAGCATCGCATTGACAGCCGGGGCCAATACATACGGAATCAAGAATGCGATTTGGTAAATGCTCCTTGTCCTTTTACACTTTAATAGCAGCATTGCAGCTAACATGCCGATACAAACCGGAATGGTCAAAAACATAACCGTCCATATTATGTTGTTTTTGATTGCGATAAAGAAAATATTATCCTGAAAAATTTCTATATAATTTTTAAATCCTACGAAGTTTATATTTGGTGATAATCCGTTCCAGTCAGTGAAAGAATAGAAAATAGTCATAATTCCCGGAATAAGAACAATGGTTACACTGATTAACAATGCCGGAGCTATCAGCAAATAGTTCCAATTAACCTTCCTTTTTTTCATATGCTGCCTCCTCCATTTAACAACTTCAAAATCAGGAAAATATCATTTCACAGGCAAGCTTGAAGCGCTTTCCTTTGAAATAAAACGGGCAGCGGATATATTTACAATAATGTGAAACATACCAGCTGCCCGGAATAATTATTATTTTATTGCGCCACCGGCTCCGGGATTGGCGGCACTAAGCCCTTTTTAAACTCTGCCTGGAATTCGGTATCCAATGCTTTTGTATAATCCTCAACACTGATCGTGTCAAACCAAACCTCATCAATATTTACTATTTTTTGCTGAGTCGCAGCCGGGAAGAACACATTGTCATAATATCCGAAATTTCCGGCCTTCACTGCATTCGATACACTCTTTACCACTTCAACAAAGGAAGAAGATAAGTACGACATGCTGCCGGTATCCACGGTTGAAAGATCCTGCAAAGGAGTTCCCCAATATCCGGGCCAGGCTGCAGTCATCTCCTGCATGAAATCTGCTGTCATCATCATGTCAATGATCTTTGCCGCCTCGTCTTTATGTTCCTGCGACACATTCGCATTGATGGATAACGTACATGCACCGCCTAAAGTATAAGTAACATCAGGTACCTGCTCCGTAGAGGGGAAAGGAATGAATACAATATTCTGCTCCTTATCTCCGGTAAAGAAGGACGCTGCCCATTGGAATGCGATCGAGGGTCCAATGAAAAACGGTGACTTTTCGTCTGCCAGAAGCTGCAGGGATTCGCTGAAATTCAAATTCACATAATCGCTGCCTGCCAGATAACCCTTGTCCCACCAATCCTTTGATTTCTGGATTGCTGCCTTCACCTCATCATTGTTCCAGCTTTTCTCACCCTTCAGACATTGATAAACGGTCTGCGGTCCTGCGATATGTGTAAGGAATAAGGATGCATAGTTTTCATTCACCGGCTGCCAGCCTTTGTTTCCCGTAACGGAAGCATACAAGCCTTTTTCCATTGCCTGGTCCATGATGCTTTCCATCTCTTCAATCGTAGTCGGCACCTTCCAGCCATTATCCTCAAGAACCTTCTTATTGTAGAAAACGCCCATGGTACTCACACCGTTAACAAGGCTGTATAATGTTCCGTTTACTGTACCGGACTCATAATAAGCCGGAAGAATCCGATCCTTCCATCCATACTGCTGAGCATACTTATCCATAGACTCCAGCTTCTGCGCTTCTACAAGCGGCATTACAAAGGATGGTCCGGAACCATACACAATATCAGGACCCTGATTGGCTGCCAGGGCTGTCTTTATATCCGCATCAACCGACGGCCGGAATTCTACTACCAATCGATACTTATCCTGAGAAGCATTATACTTATCTGCTAAAATCTTATTTAATGCCTCCTGTGCATACGGCTCCGCTCCCCAGAACCATAATGTGATATCTTCTCTGTTCTTTAAAGCTTCTTCATTCGCCTTTGGCGTCTGCTCTTCGGAGCCTGACGCACCGTTGGTAGGGGTTCCCCCGTTTGTGGAATTACCGTCAGGCGTGCTTCCTGTGGAAATCTTACATCCTGCCAGGACAGCCAGCATTGTTACAGACAGTAAAACTGCAATTGCTTTCTTTTTCATAGCTTCCTCCTTTTTGATAAACACATTGGTTAACATTTGGTGATTTTTGCTTTATAGCCTGTTTTTCTTACTGTATTTTTATTATATATACACAGTATTTTTTTGTCAACCAAAATATTTAACCAAAAAATTAATATATTTTTCAGATTATATGATTATTTTCTATTGTTTTCATTCAATTTATATATAATTTGATGTTTTATTACTCTTTAATTAATGTTTTGTTTGATTAACATTGGTTATCATTTTGCTGCATACGTTTTTTTGTGCAAACATAACAAAGCCCCTTAGTAGTTTTACCAAGGGGCTTTGTTACTATTCTACCTGTATAAATTCTAACTTACCAGAGTCTTAACCGAACCTCTTTCAATCAATCTTGGGCTGAAATAAGTGGTTTTCACCGCTTCCTTGTCCACTCCTGTAATTCTTTTTAGAATCACTTCACATGCCTTCTTCCCCATCAGCTGACCCGGTTGATTAACACTAGTTAACGCGGGGAGCAACGTGGAAGCCAGGGTAGAATCATTGAAGCCGACTACAGAGATATCTTCACCAATCGTGTAATGGTGTTCTTGAGCATATCGATATACACCGAGCGCTATTTCATCATTATACGCAAATACCGCTTTCACACCTAATTTATCAAAGTATTTCATTCCATCATATCCGCTCTGCCATCTGAAATTTCCATAATAAATATTTTCATCTATAATCGAAATGCCGTTAAACGCCAACGCCTCTTTATATCCTTCAATACGCTTTCTGCAGGTATAAACCTCTCGATTGCCGACAATCATTCCGATATTCTGATGCCCCTTATGAATCAAATATTCCGTAGCCATATATGCGCCATCTTTATTATCTGCCGTAATAAAATCGCAGAATACGCGGTCAATTGCCTCATCCAGCAGCAGGAAGGGTTTTTTTGTCTCATGCAGGGCCTTTCCCAGCAAGACATTATTGCTATTTTGATTCATATCCATTGGCGGTATCATGATAATGCCGCCCGCCCCAATCTTACTGATCACGTTTAAATAATCCAACGCTTTTTCCGTTGAATCATCGATATCGCAGGTTATTACTCTATATCCGTGCATATATGCATATCGGTTAATTCCGCACAAGCATGCATCTATAAATTCGTTATTGTATTTCGGACACAAAACTCCGATAATCGAATCCACTGTTCTCAACTGCTCTTTTACTCTGTTCTGTTTTTCCTCAAAATTATATCCAAGCGCTTCTGCTGCGTCGAGAATTCTCTGCCTTGTGGCCTCCGTTATTCTTGATGGCTTGTTATTCAGCACCATTGATACGCTGGCAATTGACACCTCTGCCTTTTTTGCAATATCTCTAACCGTCGGTTTCATTTTACACCTTCCTTTCCTGTAGAACATGTATATTTCATTTTATTATAAAGCGCAGAACAGCAAAAAACAATATATAATCACTAATTGTTAACCATTTTTTATCAAATATGCTGATACCAGTGATTAATCCATGGATACCATAAGCGTTTACTTACGCCTCCTGTTCTCTTTTTCTCGTCTCTCCTGCTAATTCAATAGACTAATTCTATAGACCCATTCCTAATCTGGTGGTATAATCATACTGTTTTCATTCCCCCGACTGGGAATAATTAATATAGAAATTCGTATCCCATAGGAATTGCACCGGATGAAAAGGAGCCCTAGAAGCATGGATCATTTACAGCTAATTAAAATGCTTGAGATCAATCCTCATATTATTACATCAATCAATCATCCCACGGATGAAATGAAATTAATCGCTGTCAGGAAAAATGGCCTTCTGTTAGAATATATAGAAAACCCAACCCGGGAGATGAAGGAACTCGCCTTCGAAAATAATGTTCGGGCGATTAAATTCATCGATAACCCCACGGAAGCGATGATGCTAAGGGCAATTGAAGGCGGATGGACAAACCTGGAGTACATGAAGAACCCCACCGATACCGTCATCCGTATGGCTGTCAGTCAAGCCGGCTGGGCAATAAAATATGTACCTAACCCAAGTGAGGAACTGCAATTACTGGCCGTTCACAAGCATTATGATTCCATCCGGTTTATCAAAGCCCCCTTTGAAAGCGTACAGTTGGAGGCTGTAAAAGCAAATTATGAAGCCTTAAGATTTATCTCTTCTCCTGCTCACAGTACCCAAGTGGCTGCTGTTAAGAGCAATGAAGAGGCGATTAAATATATCAATGATTTAGATAAGGATAAAATACTGGAGTTTTTAAAGATCAACTTTCTAGTGATCAAATATGTGATGAAGGCAATCTCAAAAGAAGAATTGGAAGAAGTCCTTCAGGAAGTGCTGTCCCAGGAAGCCGTTGATGAAAATTTTGTCAGGAGCTTTTTGAATTATACCACCCTGGATCACTCTGATATCAGGCAGATGGATAAACTCAGGTTCATTCATCGGTACGGAAGTAAAAAAGCAAAGAAAATTGCAGTAGATGAGAAACTAAAAATAATATAACTATTGTTAACATTGGAGATTAAAATGAATTATACCGATACCATAAGAAGTGTAGAATTGGTGCTTGCCACCGGAGAAGTACCTCTGATTGTAGGTGAGAGCGGAATCGGAAAAACCGCTCTGGCCAAGGATATTGCCAGGAAAAATAGCTGGAGCCTGATTGTGATTGACGGAAATCTTCTGAAAGAAGGGGAGATCGGCGGCCTCCCGTCAATCGAAGCCTATACGGCCGTGGATGACAACGGGATTATAACAGAAAGAAAAACCACGGTTTACGCCGTTCATTATAAGCTAAGGGAAATTGACGAAGCGCTGTCAAAAGGAAATACCGTGCTTCTGTTCATCGACGAAATCAACCGCTGTGAGCATACCGTGCAACAGGAGCTAATGAATCTCATTCTTAACAGAGAAATTAACGGATACAAACTATTTGAAGGCGTCAAAATAATCGCTGCAATGAATCCTTCCGGCAAATACGGTTCGAATTATGACTATCAGGTTGTGGATATGGATGCTGCACAGGAAAACCGCTTTGTCTGGCTGACGATGGAGCCCGACCATCAGCAGTGGCTGGATTGGGCTATGGAAGCAGGAATCGATCCCAAGGTCATGGAATTCATCTCCACCTTCCCGGAATACTTGAACAAATCGGGCGAAGACAGTATAAAAGCGACCCCAAGAAGCTATGAGCGTATTTCCAAAGCATATCGGGTCTACAAGGAAGAAGGGAATATCCCCAGAGTGGCGTTTTTAAATGTCCTGAGAGGAAATGTCGGAAG
>JAEZFH010000121.1 GCA_023437885.1 Bacillota bacterium
ATATTAAAAGAATATCATGAGGCCTGCAATAAAAACAAGCTTGTAATCCTCCACGCTATGAACGGAGAGGATCAGGTGAAGGAGACCAAGGCCCTGGCACTGCAAAACGGAATAGATAATACGGCGGTTTCCGGCCTGGTATCGGACACTCTGGCAGAATTAACCAATATCATAGCCATGCATTACGGCTTGAAAAAATTCATTATCTGCGGAGGAGATACCTCTGCCTCCTTCTGTAACCGGATGAAGATCAAGGGGATGAGAATCTGCGAGGAAATCGAACCCGGACTTCCGGTCTGTGAAAGCATCACAGAGCCTCACTATAAGCTGGTATTAAAATCCGGAAGCTTTGGTTCCTCGGAGTTTATTGAAAAAGCAGGCGAATTTCTTTCGCATTGATAGGTTTGCCGGGAACGGAACACGGGACAAAGCGGCAAATGAAGTAATGCTGCAAGTAAGGCAAGGCGGCAAATGAAGTAATGCGGTAAATAAGACAAGGTGAAAAACGAAGCAAGGCGGCAGACGGTATTATTATAAAAGGATGGTAACGGTATGAAGGAAATAAATTATTTAGAACAATTAATCGAAGAATATCCGGCACTTGCTCCCTGTAAGGAGGAGATACATAGGGCCTTTGAACTGCTCCGTGATACCTACCGGCAGGGCAACAAGCTCCTGGTCTGCGGTAACGGCGGCAGCGGGGCGGATGCAGAGCATATCGTCGGTGAGCTGATGAAGGAATTCTATATCCGGCGCCCCATCAAGGCGGAGAGAAAAGCTGCTTTGGCGGCTTACGGCGAGGACGGAAAGATACTGGGCGAATATCTGCAGGAGGCACTTCCCGCAATTACCTTAACCAGCAATATTGCGTTGTCCACCGCTTACGCCAACGATGCGAAGCCTGAGCTGGTCTTTGCCCAGCAGGTGTACGGCTATGGTGCGGAGGGGGATGTGCTGTTGGGAATCAGCACCTCCGGTAATTCAAAGAATGTGATCTATGCTTTAAAGACAGCGAAAGCAATGGGAATGAAAACCCTCGGGTTTACCGGCCGGACAGGCGGGGTCTTAAAGGAACTGTGTGATGTCTGTATCTGTGCACCCAGCGACATCACCTATAAGATACAGGAATACCATTAACCCGTTAACCACACTCTTTGCAGAATGTTGGAGGAGGTGTTTTTTGGATGAATTGTGTAGGCGGAGTTGATATCGGAGGAACAAAATGTGCGGTCAGTATCGGGGTTGTGTCCGAAAAAGGGGTGGATATCATTGATAAAATCAAATTTCCGACACCCGGTGACCCAAAGGAAGCAGTCGAAGTGTTAGTAAGCAATCTGAAGCTTTTATCCGAGAAGCATCCGGACAAAAGGATGGAAAGCATCGGTGTAAGCTGCGGAAGCCCGTTGGATTCCGCAAGAGGACTGATTCTATCCCCGCCTCATCTTAGCAACTGGGATCATATTGATGTGGTGACACCTTTTACAAAGGCCTTTGGTGTACCGGCTGCGGTGCAAAATGATGCCAATGCCTGTGCTCTTGCGGAGTGGATGTGGGGCGCGGGAAAAGGGACAAGGAATATGATTTTTATGACCTATGGAACAGGGTTGGGAGCAGGACTTATCTTAAATGGGGAACTGTATGCCGGAACCAATGATATGGCAGGGGAAGTAGGTCATATCCGACTGGAGGAGGACGGCCCTGTGGGATATGGCAAGGCCGGGTCCTTTGAGGGCTTTTGCAGCGGCGCCGGTATAGCGGAGCTGGCAAAGCCCCTGATCAAGGATTACCGCGACAGGAATATGGAAACCGGTATCCTTAGGATCCAGCCTGAAATCGCAAAGCTTACCACCGCTGATGTGGGCCTGGCTGCTTCCGAGGGGGATGAGCTGGCTATCCGTATCTTTAAAACAGTGGGAGAAAAGCTTGGGAAGGGTATTTCAATTTTAATCGATGTGCTTAATCCGGAATGTATTGTAATCGGCAGTATCTTCTTAAGACAGGAAAAGCTGTTAAGAGATGCGATGGAGGCTGTCATAGCCAGAGAAGCTTTAAGCTGGAACCGCGGGGTATGTAAAATTGCGGCTGCCGGGCTGGGGGAAGAGGTCGGAGATTACGCAGCATTTTCCGTAGCAATGAATATCATCAGGAGGAGAGTAAAGTGAAGGTAAGAGATCCGCATTTTAAACTGGAACGAATCAGAAAATATATTGATGAGGACATCCTGGGCACCCGAATAAGAGAGTATATCGAACTGCCGGAGTGGAAGTACCTGGAGACCTCCATGGAGGAAAAGATCGATGATGCTTATGCCGTAGATTATGATGATTCCGCATGGGCGGATTTTAAGCTCTCAGGCTCCTGGGGCGGCTATGATAAGGTAGCATGGTTTCGCTGTAAGGTAACAATTCCGGAGCATTTTCTCGGTAAGACCCTTGCATTTAAAGGCATCATCGGGCCGCGGGACGGCGGCGGGTCTACGGCGGAAACCCTGCTGTACATCAACGGCAGGCCGGTACAGGCGATTGATGTGTGGCATGAAGAGGCCTTCCTCGACCCTTCAATCTACCAGGACAGCAGGGAGCTTCAAATCTCCCTTAAGAGCTGGAGCGGTGTTCTGGATGTACCCAAGGTAAGAGTTTTTAAGGAAGCGAAGCTTGCTGTGATTGATCCCGGGGTGGATAAATTCTACTTTATCATAGATACCCTGCTTAAGAGTGTGGAACTCTTAAATGAGAATGATTTAAGAAGAATAAAGCTGACCAGGCTGTTAACCGATACCTTCCAAAGAGTGGATTTTCTTAATTTTAAAAAGGCTTCCTACTATGCCTCCATTGAAGCAGCCTTGGAGTTCGTGCAGGCAGGGCTTGAAGAATACGCTAAAACAGATGAAATAAAACCTACGGTAACCGGTGTGGGCCATTCCCATATCGATATGGGATGGCTATGGAGATACTCCGCAACCAGGGAGAAGGCCTCCAGAACCTTTTCCACGGTGCTGAACCTGATGAGGCTGTTTCCCGAATACCGCTTTATGCATTCCTCGCCCCAATTATATGAATGGATCAAGGAGGATTATCCTGAAATCTTTGCACAGCTCAAAGAAAAGATCCGGGAAGGTCAGTGGGAAATCACCGGCGGTATGTGGGTGGAAGCCGATACCAATCTTCCCTCCGGTGAATCCCTGGTACGCCAGTTCCTCTACGGAAAACGGTATATCAAGGAGGAGTTCGGCAAGGATTCCAAGCTCCTGTGGCTTCCCGACGTATTTGGCTACAGCGCAGCTCTGCCCCAGATTATGAAGAAATCCGACATGGATTATTTTATGACCACAAAGATAAGCTGGAACCAGTTCAATCATTTCCCCTATGATACCTTCCTATGGCGGGGAATCGACGGAAGTGAAGTATTTACACATTTTATCACTACGCCGGAAAATGGCTCCTGGTTCTACACCTATAACGGTCAGATGGAGCCCCAGGAGGTAACGGGAATCTGGGAAAATTACAGGGATAAGGATAAGAATGATGAGCTTTTGTTAGCCTTCGGCTGGGGTGACGGCGGCGGCGGCCCGACCAAGGAGATGCTGGAGCGCGCCCGTGTTATGAAGAATATACCCGGGATACCAAGAGTGAAGATTGATCATACGGAGAATTATTTCAGACGCATCCACGATGCCATCCCTCAGGAGGCATTGAATGTATGGGAGGGTGAGCTGTATTTCGAGATGCATCGGGGAACCTATACCTCACAGGCCTATACAAAGCGTGCAAACCGCAGAGCGGAAGTTTTAATGCATGACGTGGAGTTTTTAAGCATCCTGTCCGATGTGCTGAAGAACGAGGAAAAGTATCCGGATAAGACCATCCGCAAAATGTGGGAAAAGGTACTGTTAAACCAATTCCATGATGTGTTGCCGGGCTCCTCCATCCGTCAGGTATATGAGGATTGCAAGGTAATCTATGAAGAGACGGAAAAATTGGGCACAGAGCTTCTGTCCCAGGCAAAGGCAAGACTCTGCGGTACGGCAGGGGAACCGGACGCGGTAGTCGTATTCAATACCACCGGATGGGTAAGAGACGATATTGTATTGCTGCCTTATGCCGGTAAGGTTATGTCCGGTACCTTCTTCACAGACGGAAAGGGAACGGAATTAATGACACAGGAAACAGAGGGCGGAATGCTTGTCTTTGTGGAAGGAATTCCTGCTTATGGCTTTAAGAAGATATTAATTTCCGGTCAGCCCATGGAAGCGAATGCTGGGGATTTAAAGCTGACCCCCGACCATCTGGAGAACCGTTATTTCTCTATCGATTTCAATGAAAGAGGGGAAATCATATCCTTCAATGATAAAACAAACCGCAGGCAAATCTGCGGCGGAGAGCCGATGAACGTGCTGAAGGCCTTTGAGGATAAGCCTCTCCGCTTTGATGCATGGGATATTGATGTATTCTATAAGGAAAAACCCTATGGCCCCATGGAATTAATCAGCAGGGAAGTGGTTGAGGAAGGTCCGGTAAGGGGTGTGTTGAGGCTGACCTGGAGGTTCAATGAATCTGTCATTTCACAGGATGTTACGATCTATCAGGATAAGGACCGGGTTGATTTTAAGACCCTGGTATCCTGGAAGGAAAAGCAGGTATTATTAAAAGCCTTCTTCCCGGTGGATATTCATACCAATGAAGCAACCTATGAAATACAATACGGTAATATCAAACGTCCGACGCATACCAATACGGAATGGGATTTTGCCCGGTTTGAGGTATCCGCCCACAAATGGGTGGATGTATCGGAAGGGGATTATGGTGTTTCCTTGCTGAACGACTGTAAATATGGTCATGATATCCATGAGAATGTGATTGGCTTGACCTTAATCAAATCTGCAATCAAACCCGACGAAACAGCAGACCGCTGTGATCACTACTTTAC
>JAEZFH010000136.1 GCA_023437885.1 Bacillota bacterium
CCTCCTCCGTCAATCCTCCCAGGTCCTTTACCGCACGATTATACGGCAAAATCATCAGCTGGTCATGGGGAAACAATACGGACAGGAAATAATTGAATTCCTCTTCTCCCGTATATCCGGGGGTTTCCTCTCTCCTCCTCAATCCCACCTTAACGGCTGAGGCGGCGCGGTGGTGACCGTCAGCGATATAAATGCTTCTTATTTCGGAAAATGCTTCCCTGATGGCATTAATTTCTCCGTCACTGTGCAGGCGCCATACATTATGGCTTATCCCGTCCAATGCTACAAAGCGATAAACCGGTTCCCGTTCTTTAGCCTCTTCCACGATTCCGCTAATCACCTGATGTGCCCGGTAAGCAAGGAAAATCGGTCCTGTTTGCATGTTACAGATATCAACATGCCTGATGCGGTCAAGCTCCTTATCTTCTCTTGTATTCTCATGCTTCTTTATTACATTGGCCTGATAATCCTCAATCGATGCACAGGCTACCAGACCAGTCTGGGATCGGCCGCCCATAATCAGCTCATAGATATAATAGCTTTCCTTATTCTCCTGCTTCAGTATCCCATCCTCCTGCATTTTTACCAGAAGCTCTTTCGCCTTTTCATAAACCCGAGGATCATAGGTATCTACCTCCTCCCCAAAATTTGTCTCCGCCCGGTCTACCCGCAGAAAAGATAAGGGCTCCCTGGTTATTTCCTGCTTCGCTTCACTGCGGTTATAGACATCGTAAGGCAATGCGGCTACCCGGCTGGCATACTGCTCCTCCGGTCTGATACATAAAAAAGGTTTGATTACTGCCATAGATCGATCTCTCCCATCTTTGAACTCTTCTTTACAAATACGGCTGCATCATAACAACAGCTGAATTGTATTACAGTCTGCATCATATTACCGGCTGCAGATGTATTTTAAGTATTTAACTTTAAAGACTTACATCTATAAAGACCTGATCTTTATAATGATAAACCCTCTGCCGGCTATATCTCATCAACAATTTCCTTCAGCTTTCTGCTGAGACCATGCACTTCGGATACGGAGGAGTTGATGAAGGTGATCTGGGAATTTTCATCCTCAATGATGGATAATATCTCCTGGGTGGACGCAGAATTCTCCTCGGAGATACTCGCCACGTTGGTTATCTGTTCCTGTATTGATATGAAGTTATTTGCTGCTACCGCAATTTCATTCATACTCCGGGATAAATCCGCATTGGTATCCTGATAAGAAGCCAGGATATCCGCCAGATACGAGGAGACCTCATTGATGATGCGAAGACCCGTATGGGCTGCTTCTTTGCCTTCTTCGGACATTCTGGATGCCATTTGCGATTTCTCAAATATCATTGCCGTGACCCCGTTGATGCTTTCGACAATCCGCTTACTCTGCTCCGACAGGCTGCGAATATTATCGGCAACAACGGCAAAGCCCTTGCCATGCTCTCCGGCTCTGGCGGATTCTATGGACGCATTGAGTGCCAGGAGATTCGTCTGGCCCGCAATTGCCTTAATATTAGCTAAAAGCTGATTGATCTGTTCCAGACTGATCTCCAGGTCAGCCACCGTAGCAGCAGTGCCTTCAATGGCTGCATTTACCGTACCCATGCGGTCAGTGACCTCATTCATCTTTATCCAGCCGTCCTCTACCATGACACTCATATGGCCCGACTTTTCAACCACGCCCTTGGAAATATCAATCGTCTGATTCACCACCTGCAGCGACTGGGTCATTGTCTCATTGATATGATATACACTGGTTGCTTCTTCCTGAATTGCCATAGCCATCTGCTGGACCGAATCCAGAATCCCCTTACTGGCATGGTTAATTCCCTCCAGCTGGGTATCCACATCTCCGATGCTGCGGTCCAGAGTGTTCGTTCCCTCTTCCACTGTCTTCAGAGTAGCTTCCAGCTTTGCAAGCAGCTTCTGCGCCTGCTCCTCCTTGTCCTCTGCCACCTGTATCAGCTCATTTCCCCATTTTGTCAGAAAATACAGCAGTAAATGAAGTCCTACCAACAGGGTAAATATCTTCGTAAAACCAACGATGCTGTACTCCTCTCCCATTAATCCCTTCGGAGTAATAAGATAAACAATCACCATGCCAATATCTACGATAAGGGCATAAATCAGAATCAGCTTTTTACGGAAATAGAGAGTTATCATCGCAGTCGTAATAATAATCATATAATGCTTGTTTATCGCAAATACATCCAGTATGAACAGGGCAAGCACAACAAGAGCCGGCAAAACAGCATAAATCAGTGCCTTAACGTTCTGATTGATTTTGAGAAAATAATTAATTACTGCAACAGCAACAACAACAGTGCCCGCAGCAAGAGGTGCGATACTGCCTGCAAATCCCCGGGAAAGCACTACCTGTGAGCAGATAAGAAGTACGATTGCTATTGTTACCAGCACATTGATTCTGTCCACCCTTTTTACATTATATGTTTTCTGTTTCTCCATAATAGCTCCTTACGCATCTGTCATTCTAGTATATTATTTGTTTTATTCATGCTGCTTTTTCTATGACTGTACCGGCATTCCGTAATTTCAGACGGTACGCCAACCGGGACATAAGCAATCCAATTATCCGCAGATCGCCCATGTCCCACCGGAACAGCATACGATATGAAATTGATAAGATCATGAATGAAAACCACATTCATGATCTTCGGCTCCGATCGGAAATTGCAAGCAAGCTTGCATTTCCTCACTACGCCTTCCTTATTTTATAACACGAACCTTGAGTACTCCGCTAATCTTTGTTAATTTGGCCGCAACCTCCGTATTATCCGAGGATTCGACATCCAGCACGGTATAGGCATAATCACCCCGGCTCTTATTCACCAAATCTGTAATATTGACATTCATTGCGGAGAAGGCACCGGTAAACTGGGTTAACATGTTCGGTATATTTCTATGGCAGATGGCAATGCGGCCAGCAGTAGTACAGATCCCTGCATCGCAATTCGGGTAATTTACAGAGTTTTTGATATTACCGTTCTCCATATAGTCCATCAATTGCTTTACTGCCATCACCGCACAATTGTCTTCGGATTCTTCGGTCGAAGCACCCAGATGGGGAATTGCAAGCACTCCCTCCATGCCGGTTGTTTTGTCATTCGGGAAGTCGGTTACATATCTGCCAACTTTTCCGGATTTTAATGCGATCTCAATATCCGCGTCATTAACTAAAAGATCTCTGGCGAAATTTAAGATGATAACACCATCCTTCATCCTGCTGATGGTATCTGTATTAATCATTTCCTTGGTATTCACACTAGGATCCGAATCCTCGATTAAGGGAGTATGGACTGTGATATAATCGCATTCCCTGTAAATATCCTCTCTGGACTTAACATGAACAATATCCCTGGACAGATTCCACGCACTGTCCACAGAGATAAACGGATCGTAGCCATATACCTCCATTCCGAGACGGTTCGCTGCGTTCGCCACCAGGACTCCGATTGCTCCAAGACCAATCACGCCGAGTTTCATCCCCTGAATCTCTTTTC
>JAEZFH010000266.1 GCA_023437885.1 Bacillota bacterium
GATGAAGAGGAAGTGACCTACCTGAAGGAGGATGGGACTTATGATTCTGTTTTAACCAGAATCTATCAGGATGAGGATCCGGCAGATAATTACTCCTTGTTTACGCTGGGCGAGATTGAAGTAAACCCGGCGATTATGCAGAATTATTCCTTGCTTCCTCTGTCCAGCAATACCGGCTCCGGAGATTATGATATTAAAACCGCACAAAAGCTGATTTCAGAATGGCAAAGCCCCTTCTCAACATTGTCACCTAACAGCTTGACGGAATATAATTTTAGTGATTATTATACCTCCTTTATGTCGGAGATTGCCAACCGGGGGGAGCAGCTGGATACGATAAGCACGAATCAGGCTGCCATGGCAGAGAGCATCAACAGTCAGAGAGCGGAGGTGACCGGCGTGTCCTCCGATGAAGAGCTGTCAAACCTGATTAAATACCAGCATGCCTATAACGCATCGGCAAGATATGTCAATGTAGTGAGTGAGATGCTGGAGCATATAATTATGAAACTGTTCTAACTTAGAATATACTGCTTTGGGCAGAGTGGAGGTTATTATGGCATCAACATTTTTTGGATTGAATATAGGACAAACGGGTCTGTATGCCTATAAGTCGGCACTGGATACAACTGCCCATAATATATCCAATGCTGAGACTGAGGGCTATTCCAGGCAGGTAATGGAGCAGCAGGCCGGCAAGGCTTTAAAGATGAACTCAACCTACGGGATGGCCGGCACAGGAGTGAATGTAACCGGAGTGGTTCAAAAACGGGAGGAATATTATGACTCCAAGTATTGGAAGAATAATACCATGTACGGTGAATATTCCGGTAAATCCTATTATATGAAGGAAATAGAAAGCTATTTCAATGAGGTCAGTGTCGAAGGCTTTACCACCACCTTCAACTCCATGTACGACAGCCTCCAGGAGCTATCAAAGGATCCCTCCAGCTTGAATGTGCGTACCCAGGTGGTGAATTATGCGAAAAGCTTTGCTGAGTATTTTAATTCCGTGTCGGAGAATATGAACAGTATTCAGGAGGAATGTAATTTTGATATCCGCAACAAGGTGGATCAGATTAATTCCTGTGCCCAGCAGATTGCAGCCCTGACCAAGCAGATCAATACGCTGGAGGTTACCGGCGGAACAGCCAATGACCTGAGAGATCAGAGGGCCTTATTGGTGGATGAGTTGTCGGAGATAGCCAATATATCAGTTACAGAGAAAAAAGTCGGTGCAGGCATCGGTGTAACCAGCTATGTGGTGAAGCTTAATGGTGTCAGCCTGGTGGACGGAATTAATTATAACTCCTTGCAGGTGGTTCCCAGAGAGAAGAAGGTAAATCAGAACGATGTTGACGGACTATATGATATTCTCTGGAAGAATGGCCAGGAATTCGATATGAGAAGTCCCGCGCTGGGAGGATCTTTGCAGGCCTTGCTGGAGGTCAGAGACGGCAACAATCAATTCAATCTGCAGGGCACTGCCTATGCGGAGGCTGGCGACAATTATGTTACCTTGTTCGATGCCAATATTAATTCTGTGGAAAAGCTGAATATCCCGGAGACCGGCATCATAACTGTCGGTAACCGCAATTATAACTATTCGGGTTTTGAAGTGACCGTAGATTCCGATAACGGTAATTATATCTATACCTTTGAGTTAGAGGATACGGTGGAGGTAGATGCAGCAGGGGAGCATTCCTCTGTCGGAGAAAGCATCAATTATAAAGGAATACCTTATTATATGCAACAGTTGAACGAGTTTGTAAGAACCTTTGCCAAGGCGTTCAATGAGATTCATCGTACCGGAGAGGATCTGAAGGGAAATGCCGGAATGGATGTCTTTACTGCAAAAGGTAAGATCAATGGCAGGGATTATACCTTTGGTCCTTTGGCTGACTCGGATGACCATTCCTATTATGATTATGATACCTTCAACTCCCAGACAGGCGGTTATTATGAGGAAATCCCGGATGATCAGCCGTTTTATGGCTCTTACTATTTTATGACTGCAGCAAGCTTCACCGTAAATGAGAAGCTGATGACGGATACCAATTACCTGGCAACTACGGAGGATATTACCAACGGTACCGAGGCGAATGATATTGTAGCTAAGCTTATTGCGCTTAAGGAAGATAAGATGCTGTTCAAGCAGGGAGCCCCGGATGGCTTCTTCCAGACACTGGTTGCGGAAATAGGCATTGACACAAATAAGGCCAGTACTTTTTCTGACAGCCAGTCGGATATTTTGAGCACCATTTCGAATCAGCGGTTATCCATATCCGGTGTGGATGTGGACGAAGAAGCCATGAACCTGGTACGTTACCAGAATGCATATAATCTTTCGGCCAAGGTAATATCGGTGATGGACGAGATTTATGATAAGCTCATTAATTATATGGGAGCATAGAAGAGGATAGAGTGACAGTACGGACAGGAGGTATGGATAATGAGAATTACAAATAAAATGATGACAAATAACATGATGAGTAATATCAATAAGAATAAAGTGAATATGACTTCTTTGGAGCAGCAGTATTCTACCGGAAAGAAGATCCAGAAGCCTTCCGAGGATCCGATCATTGCCGTCAGGGCATTGAGGCTTCGCACCAACTTATCGGAGCTGGAGCAATATTATGAAAAGAACATTCCGGATGCAAAATCCTGGATGGATGTGACGGAAAGCTCGTTAAAGACGGTGAATGAGATACTGACTTCCATGAACACCTATTGTGTGCAGGGCAGCACAGACACCTTAACAGCGGCTGACCGGTCTTCGATTGTAAAAAATCTGGAGCAGCTGAAACATCAGATATATCAGGAGGGAAATACAAATTATGCCGGGAGATATGTATTTACCGGGTATAAGACGGACAGCTCCCTGTTATTTACGGAAGATACGACTAATTTGTCCTATGATATAACCGAGCATTTTTCCGGTGAACAGATACAAATTGTCAACCAATGCACCGGAGGGTATACCTTAGCGGACTATGAGGATACTGGAGTATCATTTGACCAGGCGCCCCAGTTAAAGGAGCTTTACCGCATCCAGTTGTCCTATGATAAGCTGGGCTCCGAAGCACCGGACAGCATAGAATACTCAATTAAGAATTCTCTTGGAGTTGTGGAACCACCGACAGTGATTAACAAAATCCAATCCCGCTCTTTAACTGATACGGATGTATATAAGCCGGATCCCGACGAAGCCCATTATATTTATGAGACCGGAGAATTAATTCTTGGATCGGGGCTGTATGAGGCAATGCGCGGCGCGGTAGATATCTCTACGACCTATACAAAGACCGGGTTCTCCAGCGGGGATCTGAAGCCGGAGCATTATTTCGCCTGTACCATGACGGACAGTTCAAAGCCGGAGCAGGGAGAAATCACCTACACACAGGACCCCCAGAAGATTCAGTATGAGGTTAATTTTAATCAGAAGCTGACAATTAATACGGAAGGCAGGGATGCCTTTTCTCACCAAATCGGCCGGTCCGTTGACGATATACTAAAGTCAGTGAATGAAGTGGTTGAGGTGGAGAATATCATATCGGAGGTAGAGAAGCGCCTGGCCGATACTTCGCTGCCGGAGGATGAACGGGCCCGCTACGTGAAAATGAAGGAGCAGCTGGATACGGAGCTGCAGCTTAAGAAGGATATTATGCAGAAGGCATTCTCCAAAGGGATTGCTTCTTCCTCCAAGGAGCAGGACAGAGTAAATATTGCAGTTGCCGATCTGGGAAGCAGATATGTTCGACTGGAGCTCACGGAGGACCGGCTTTCCGGTCAGAAGGTGGATTTCACCGATCTGCTCTCCACCAATGAGGATGCAGACCTGGCAGATACAATTATAAAATACAGCGCTGCAGAGGTTATTTATAATGCTTCGTTATCGGCCGCTTCCAAGGTGGTTAAGAGCACCCTGCTGGATTTTATATAATATTATGATGCAAAACAACGAGAAATCGTATATAATATCGTTATAAAAAGAATTCAGGTATGACCTTCGCTAAAGACCTGTACATACCCCGGGAAAGGGAAATATACATGGGTTTTACAAGGTATACCAGGGAAGGGAAGGCGGATATCATGCAGGTGGAAACAAGACATTTTGGTGAGATAGAGCTTGATGAGAACAAAGTGATATATTTTGCTAACGGAATTTTTGGATTTGAGGATTACAAGGAATATACGCTGCTTTTTGATGAAGAGGATGGCGAACGGCCGGATATTTCCTGGCTTCAGAGTCTGGATGAACCGACATTGGCGATACCTGTAGTGAATCCCTTTATTATCAAGCCAGATTTTAATCCTGAGGTGGAGGATGAGCTTCTGAAGACCCTGGGCAATCTTTCGGATGAGAATATTGTTGTTCTGGTATCGGTTACAGTGCCAGGGGAGATTGAGAAGATATCTGCCAACTTGAAGGCCCCCTTCATCATCAATTCCGATGAGCGAAAAGGTGCCCAAATTGTTGTGGAAAATACGGATTATGAAATTAAATATCACTTTTATGAACAGCTGAAGGCTCATAAGGCGGCAAAGGAGGGCAGATAATATGTTGGCCCTGTCAAGACGAGTAAATGAATCCATCATGATTGGCAATGACATTGAAATAACCGTTCTGGAAGTGAAAGGTGATCAGGTTAAGATTGGTATCAGTGCTCCCAAATCGGTGGCAATCTACCGGAAGGAAATTTATCTGCAGATTAAGGAATCCAATAAGGAAGCAGCAGAAGCACCGGCTTCGGAAGAGATATTAAAGAAATTATTTCAGTGATTTTATTATCATCACCGCACATTTATGTTTGAATATATTCACGTAAGTATGGATTGTCTGAAAATATAATCTAACATCAAGGAGAAGGCTTTACTGAAGCTGTTTGTACATACAGGCAGTTCCGGAAAGCCTTTTCAAGTAAATGGTTTTATTTTAAGACAACTATAAACCTTTTGACAATCGAAACCGATATAAAAATTAAGGTACTATATAAATATAATACAGTCAAGGATGGCAAAAGTGTTATAAACGATACTGGTGAAATACCAAACACATGGAGGTGCGTCAATATGGCATTAGAGGTATTGTCGGGAGTTATTTATCACGAACCCGGAAAAGTTGTTCCGAAACAGAGGCCAGAGCAGAGTGTACAGGAGCAGAACCTGGCAAATATGAACATTACAGAAGTCCCGGGAACGGTTGCGAATGTAGCCGGCAGTAACCTGACCGGTAAAGAGCAGAACGGGAATCAAAATCAGAGCGGTGCAACCGGGCAGCAGATTAAGGATGCGATTAATAAAGCGAATAATAAAATGAAGACCCATAGAACCAGATGTGAGTTTAATTACCATGAAGAAACAAATCGTGTATCAATTAAGGTATATGATAAGGAAACCGAAGAAGTGATCAGGGAAATACCGCCGGAGGAAGCACTCGAAATGATTGAAAAGATGTGGGAGCTGGCCGGATTGCTGATTGATGAAAAACGATAGGAGATGAGAATATGCCGATTAGATTATCCGGATTAGCTTCCGGGCTGGATACAGAAAACATCGTATCGGAGCTTATGAGTGCGCAGCGCTTAAAGGCTACCAAAATAGAGAATAAGAAGACTAAATTGGAGTGGAAGAAGGAAAAGTGGCAGGATCTGAACAAAAAGCTATATTCCTTCTATACCGGCTCCTTGAATAATATGAAAATGCAAGGAAGCTTCAATACAAAGAGTGCGACCACGTCCAATCCTAATAAGGTGGCGGTAACTGCAGGCAACAGTGCGGTGGAAGGCAGTCATCAGATAAAAGTATCCCAATTGGCCAGTGCTCAGTTTGTAACCGGAGCCAAGCTGGGATCGGATGTCAATGCAAGTACAACCTTAAGCAGTCTGGGAGTTGGCACCGGAGATATTACGATAACCAATGGAGCAAAGTCAAAGACTCTGACCGTTGATGGAACAACCAAGGTGAGTGATTTGGTATCTGCAATGACGGAAGCCGGATTAAATGCCTCCTTTGATAATGTGCAGAAGAGATTATATCTCAGTTCCAAGGGCAGTGGAACTGATTCTTCCTTTTCAATGTCGGCAGCAAGCGGTGTTGATTTGTCCAAGGTGGGATTGAGTTCCTTTCAATCAACGAATAGTGATGGTTCGGTTGCATTATCGGGTGGTGGGTCCATGGCCTTTGTGGCTGCAAAGAATGCGACCTTTGAATACAACGGGTCATCCATGACCAGTTCAACCAATAGCATTGCTGTCAATGGCCTTACCTTTAATCTGCTTGCAACTACCGGTTCAGAGACAGTGAGTATTAATGTAAAGAAGGATACCGAGGCTGTATATGAGAAGATTAAGGGATTTGTAAAAGAGTATAACGGTCTCATTGCACAGATGAACGAGTTTTATCATGCCGGTACCGCAAAAGGGTTTGAGCCGCTGACGGATGAAGAAAAAGAGTCTATGACGGAGGACCAGATTGAGAAATGGGAGACTAAGATCAAGGACTCTCTGCTTCGGAGGGACAATACCTTAAGTACTCTGCTTGGTACAATGAGGTCGGAAATGAGCAGGAGTACCACCTATAACGGCAAGAGCTACTCCCTGGCATCCTTTGGCGTTGTAACAGCTGATTATACTGAAAAAGGTTTGCTGCATATCAATGGGGACAAGGATGACAGCACAGTCTCCAGTTTAAAAAACGATTTGATGAAGGCACTGAATGAAAACCCGGAAGCGGTTATGGAGACCTTCACCAAGCTGGCCGGAAATCTGTATACTTCCTTCACGGATAGTATGAAAAGCAATTCGCTTCGTAGTGCTTTGACATTTTACAATGATAAGGAAATGAAAAAGCAGATCGACGATTATAAGGAGGACCTGAGCACCCTGGAGGACAAGCT
>JAEZFH010000203.1 GCA_023437885.1 Bacillota bacterium
GGTCATAGGTTCGAGCCCTATAGGTCCCACTCAATACTTAATAAAGTATTGAAACAGAGTTTGATGAAAGTGATTCACAGCTCTGCACATTGTGGTTTTATGCCGATGTGGCTCAATTGGCAGAGCAGCTGACTTGTAATCAGCAGGTTATCGGTTCGAGTCCGATCATCGGCTTACAACTTAATATGGTTGTATATTATTTTGGATGGGTTCCCGAGTGGCCAAAGGGGGCAGACTGTAAATCTGTTAGCGACGCTTTCGAAGGTTCGAATCCTTCTCCATCCATTGGCGTAAAGCCAAAGATAGTTAGTGTATATCATATATTATATAACAAATGCCGCGGGGTGGAGCAGTCTGGAAGCTCGTCGGGCTCATAACCCGAAGGTCATAGGTTCAAATCCTATCCCCGCAATTCAAGACAAAAGAAAATATGCATTGTGAATTTCCTTTTGTATCATACTAACCGAATAGCTTTCGTTAACCCAGAAGAGCGTGTTATATTCTTCGCAGGTACACGAAGTTGACCTTGCCCAGATAGCTCAGTTGGTAGAGCAGAGGACTGAAAATCCTCGTGTCGCTGGTTCAATTCCGGCTCTGGGCATTTTGCTTTGATAAAGCAACAAAAGAGTCTTTATCGATATTAAAGCAAAGGATTATTTTTAATCCTTATGGGATATTAGCTCAGTCGGTAGAGCACATGACTTTTAATCATGGTGTCCCGGGTTCGAATCCCGGATGTCTCATATAAAAAAGTGACTGTTAATCAGTCACTTTTTGTTTTGTATTTTCTATTTTGTAATTATATGCTTTATTATACTACCTGCTTATTATTCTATCATGAGCACAGATTAATTCATGTTCTTATTATCAACGAGTGGTACGCCTTGCGAACCACTCGTTGTTTGCTCCAAATCGGAAATCGAGCAAGCTTGCTGTGTGAGCATTTTCATCGTACTATCCTCTATTTCGCTTTCGTTTTATCATGACAAGTATCTGATAACTAGGTCTGTTTCTTGAGATATTTCTGCCTCTTGTGTACCGCGATAGGGATCCCTACTTCACAACAATATTTATTATTTTCGTCATCAAGCCAAATATATTTTTCCAGACATGGACCCGGGGATTGTTTATAGCCTTAGGCAGGAAACCACTCGCTGTATACTCTCTTTCAGATATTCTGAATTGCAATCTGATTGGGCATAGAGCCGGTTTCCTCAAGTACGGCCTAATTATTTCCGTGGAACCTCCAGAATGGTAAACTCCTCCGGGATATCGCCTTCCGGCTTCCAGACAGTAGCTTCTCATATTCGGCGGGACAGGATCATTATACTATGAAATCCCTGCATACGCCAGAAGCAGTGGTATCGGTCCGGGGGTTACATGGTACTGGTTTTGGAAAAAATTACTGATTTCAAGGTTTTTTCGTTTATTTTTGTTGACAGTGAAGAATAATGAAATAATATATAAGATAGAAGCTAGTACAGGTAAGTGCCGGTGAAAGGGTTATTTGCGATGCGGATGATCCAATACAGATCATTTATGACCAAGGGACAGTATGTAACTACAGAATGGATCAGGAATGCCGAAATTATTAGAAAGACAGGTTGTGAGCTATGATACAGGATAACATGGAGATAATGAAGAGCTGGGTACAGGAAAGCAGTAAGGTTGTATTTTTCGGCGGAGCCGGAGTATCAACGGAGAGCGGAATTCCCGATTTTAGGAGCACAGATGGAGTGTATCATATGAAATATGCCTATCCCCCGGAGACCATATTAAGACACCGATTCTTTGTCAGCCATACGGCAGAATTTTATGAATTCTACCGGGAGAAGATGATATACCGGGATGCCAAACCAAATATAACCCATCTAAGACTGGCAGAATGGGAAAGAGAGGGTAAGCTTGCGGGGGTGATCACACAGAATATTGACGGCTTGCATCAGGACGCCGGAAGCATTCGGGTTCTGGAGCTGCACGGTTCAATTCACCGTAATTATTGTATGGATTGCGGTAAATACTATGATTTGAACCACGTCCTGAAGACGGAGGGAATACCGGTTTGCAGCTGCGGAGGGATCATAAAGCCGGACGTAGTTCTTTATGAAGAGGCTTTAAAGGAAGCGGTGCTGGAAGAGGCCGTCCGGTTAATCGCCGATGCAGATCTACTGATTACCGGAGGAACCTCGCTCAGAGTATATCCGGCGGCGGGACTAATTAACTATTATCAGGGGAATCGATTGATCCTGATTAACAAGGCGGTTACCTCCTATGACGACCAGGCTGAGCTTCTGATTAACGCATCTCTTGGTGAAGTATTCTCTCAATTATAGAAGCTTTATGAGGCTGTTCCGGACTTCTTAAAGGAAGCCGGTAAACCGGGACAAAGAGAATAGGAAGTGTTTTGCTAAAGGATTGAGACTATATTAATTTTGACAACCGAGTAGGAAATAGTGTATGATATGCTTGGTAGATTTCTTATAAATAGGATAATTTTAACTAAATTATAGAGGAAAGAATATTATACTTGCGAGGAGAAACAACATGAGGTTTGCTTTGCCTAAGAATAGAACGACCCCTCTTATTATATTTGCGATTTTAGGTATGATTGTGTCACTCGCCATCGGCTTGTATCATATGAACCACATGGCACAGTACAGCTATAAGTCACAATATGAGGATTATACTTTTCTTACCGAGAATGCAGCAGCTCTAATCAAGCAGGAAATAGAACATACCTATCAATCTCTTCAGTCATCTGCCAGCTATCTTTCCAATACTGCTGAATGGGACAAGAATACGATTACCCAGTTTTTATCTCTGATTAACCCGGAGAATACATATATCGATATGGCTGTTGTTGACGGAAGCGGAGTTGGATTTAATTCAGCAGGAGAAGCTATGGATATCTCCGGTGAGAAATATTTTTCAGCTGCGATGGAAGGAAGGGAAAGCACATCGAATTCTCTTTACTACACAAAGGACCATGTTCCGGTAATTCTGTTTGCTGTTCCAATATATAAGAATAATGCCTGTATCGGAGTCTTGACCGCCTGCAGGAATGCAGAATTAAACTACAGCGAATTGCTGGATTCGGAAGAGAGGGATGGGGGCGCTATCTATCTGATGAATCAGGAGAATGCATTAGTCGGATATGTTAAGGGGTCGGACATCCGGAACTTCAATTATGAGGCAATCATGTCTCAGAACCGGCAGTATGAAGAGATTATCCGCGATACGGTGAGTTTCAGCCTGAAGTCCATTTATGAGGGAAAAGAAGCAAAACTGCCGGATATTTATATATGGCAACAGGCCTCTCTTGGGATAAATGGCTGGTCCATGCTGGTTGGAGGAAGATATACATTGAATGGCTCAACCAGGGATATCATGAATCTAACCAATATGATATGGCTTGCGATTACCGCAGTGACTCTTTTTATGTTTATTGCAATGATAATTAATCAGAGAGCCTCCAACAATAAGGTGGTAAAAACCCTGTATCTGGACCCGGTAACCGGAGGAGATAATTGGTATAAATTCCGAATCAACATGAATAAAATTCTGGGCAGCAAGCAGTACCATAAGAAGAATTATGCGCTGATTAATTTTGATATTAACCGTTTCAAGATCATCAATGATGCCTATGGATATCAAAAGGGCGATGAGGTGCTAAAAGATATCTATAATGTGATTAAGAGGTGGATACGGTCCGGAGAACCCTTTACCCGCTATGCGGCGGACCAATTCTATATCCTGATGGCTTTTTCTGATGAAGAAGAGCTTATCTTAAGGATTATGGAGTTAAACGACCGCGTGCATCAGCTTCGATATACCAAGATGGTAAGAATCTTCTACGGCGTATATTATATCACGGAACGCAAGGACTCCATTGACCGTATGGGTGAATTTGCACAGATTGCAAAGAATAATATTAAGGGCAGCTCCGAAAGCATGATTTCCTTCTTTGACGATGCGGACCGGGAGAGACTGCTTGAGGAAGAAGAGATTGAGAAATCCATGAATGAGGCGTTGAAGAATGACGAATTTCATGTCTATCTCCAACCAAAATATATGGCAAAGGAAGAGATTATTTCCGGTGCCGAGGCGCTGGTTCGCTGGCATAATAATAATGGCATGCCGATCTCTCCCGGTAATTTTATCCCGCTGTTTGAGAAAAACGGATTTATAACCGAATTGGATTATTATATGCTCAAAAAGGTATGTGAGCTGTTAAGGAGCTGGTTGGATAAAGGGTATGTTCCGCTTCCCATATCGGTGAATATCTCCCGGCTGCATTTTGCCAATGCGCATTTGGCAGAGATCATAGCAGAGATTGTCGACAGCTATGAGGTTCCCCGCAATTTAATAGAACTGGAATTGACGGAGAGTGCCTTTTTGCAGAACAAGCAAATGCTGATCAATACGGTGGTCCGATTAAGAGATTACGGCTTCCTGGTATCCATGGATGATTTTGGTGCCGGTTATTCGTCGCTGAACTCCCTGAAGGATTTGCCGTTGGATACGGTAAAGCTGGATGGTGAATTATTCCGGATTACAGATGAGGTGGAGCGGGGACTCTGTGTAATAAGAAATACGATTACCATGGCTAAGGACCTGCATATGAAGGTTGTAGCCGAGTGTATTGAGACAAAGGAGCAGGTTGAGTTTTTGTGTACCGTAGGATGTGATATTATACAAGGATATTATTTTGCAAGACCTATGCCGGTGGACCAGTTTGAAGCTAAATATTTTAGCTTCGGGGAGATTGACTAAGTGGATAGAAAATAAGTTTATTTCAAAAAATGTGTGTGTATTTTGCCGATTGCATTGGATATAAAATTCTTGTATAGTAACTATATTATGTGCAAAAAATAAGCAGTAATTATGACAGACGGCTCTGACCGGTTGATTTCGCTGGGTATCATGGACTTTATCGGTTATATTGTCATTTAATTTTTGGGAGGTATATTTTATGAAACTGTTTCTCGATACGGCAAATGTAGAAGACATTAAGAAAGCAAATGATCTGGGTGTCATTTGCGGAGTAACGACCAATCCGTCCTTAATCGCTAAGGAAGGAAGAAATTTTGAAGAAGTTATTAAAGAGATCGCAAGCATCGTTGATGGACCCATCAGCGGCGAGGTTAAGGCAACGACGGTAAATGCGGAGGATATGATTAAAGAAGGAAGAGAAATTGCCAAGATTCATCCCAATATGGTTGTTAAGATTCCAATGACCCTGGAAGGATTAAAGGCAACGAAGGTTCTTGCTTCCGAGGGAATTAAGACTAATGTAACTTTGATTTTCTCAGCAAATCAGGCATTACTTGCCGCAAGGGCCGGTGCAACTTATGTATCCCCCTTCGTGGGCAGACTGGATGATATCTCAACACAGGGCTCCGAGTTAATTAAATTGATATCCGAGATTTTTGCTATCTATGATATTAAAACTGAGATTATCGCGGCCAGCATTCGCAGCACCATCCATGTTACCGAATGTGCTTTGGCAGGTGCGGATATCGCTACCGTTCCTTACAGTGTCATTGAACAATGTGCTAAGCATCCGTTAACAACTGCAGGTATTGAGAAATTCCAGCAGGATTACAGAGCGGTATTTGGTGAATAAGACAAGGGGTATTAAAACTATACAATTTATTACAAGGAGGATCTACAATGAGCAATATCGACACAAGGTCAGTAAATGCGATTAGAATCTTATCTGCTGATGGTGTACAAAAAGCGAATTCAGGACATCCGGGTTTACCGCTGGGTTCAGCGGCTATGGCTTATGAATTATGGGCGAAACACATGAAGCATAATCCATCCAATCCCAAATGGTCAAATAGAGACCGTTTTATCTTATCCGGCGGTCATGGTTCCATGCTGTTATATTCCTTATTGCATTTATTTGGATATGGCCTTACCAAGGAGGATTTGGAGCAGTTTCGCCAGGATGGTTCCTTAACACCCGGGCATCCGGAGTACGGCCATACAGTTGGAGTCGAGGCGACTACAGGACCCCTTGGTGCAGGAATGGCTATGGCAGTGGGTATGGCAATGGGGGAAGCTCATCTTGCAGCCAAATTCAATAAGGAAGGCTATCCGGTAGTCGATCATTATACCTATGTTCTGGGCGGCGATGGCTGCATGATGGAGGGTATTACCTCGGAAGCAATGTCCTTAGCCGGAACCCTTGGACTGGGAAAATTAATCGTTTTGTATGACAGCAATAAGATTTCAATCGAAGGAAGCACGGACATTGCGTTTACCGAGGATGTGAAGAAGCGTTTTGAGGCGTATGGCTTCCAGACCCTGGTGGTTGAGGATGGCAATGACCTGATTGAAATCGGTGCTGCAATCGAGGCTGCCAAGGCGGATTTAACGAGGCCAACGATGATTACCGTTAAGACCCAAATCGGTTATGGAAGCCCGAGAGAAGGCATGGCCAGTGCTCATGGTGAACCTCTTGGTGCAGATAATATAAAAGCCTTGAAAGAGAAATTAGAATGGCCGAGCCAGGAGGCTTTCTTTGTTCCTGACGAGGTTTATGAGAATTATAAGTCCCTTGCTAAGGAAGGTGTAAAAGCAGAGGAAGCCTGGAATAAATTATTTGCTGATTACTGCGGTGCTTTTCCTGAGATGAAGGACCTGTGGAATCAATACCATGATATTAACCGGGCACAGAATTTAATTGATAATGATGACTTCTGGGCATTTGCCGATAAGCCGGACGCAACCAGAAACTTATCCGGTCAGGTGCTGAACCGCTTGAAAAATCATCTTCCCAACTTAATCGGCGGTGCTGCTGACCTTGCACCTTCCACCAAGACCTATCTGAACGACATGGGGGATTTTGCAAAAGAGAATTATGCAGGCCGTAACCTTCACTTTGGTGTTCGTGAATTAGCCATGGCAGCCATTGGTAATGGATTGGCTCTTCACGGCGGTTTAAGAGCTTATGTATCCACCTTCTTTGTATTCAGTGATTATGTGAAGCCTATGGCAAGACTTTCCGCTTTGATGGGACTTCCTTTGACTTATGTGCTTACTCATGACAGCATCGGTGTCGGTGAGGACGGGCCTACGCATGAGCCCATCGAGCAGCTGGCGATGCTTCGTGCAATGCCTAACTTCACGGTATTCCGTCCGGCGGATGCTACCGAATGTATTGCTGCCTGGTACTATGCAATAACCTCCAATAGCACTCCTACGGCATTGGTACTGACCCGTCAGAATCTTCCCCAGTTGGCTGGTTCCTCCAAGGAAGCTTTAAAGGGCGGCTATATTGTATCTAATTCTACCAAGGAAGTTCCGGATGCTATTGTTATGGCAAGCGGTTCCGAGGTGGAGCTGGGGATCAATGCTCAGGCAGAGCTCGCCAAGGAAGGAATTGATGTAAGAGTGGTAAGTATTCCTTCCATGGATTTATTTGAAGCACAATCCGAGGAATACAAGCAAAGCATCCTGCCGGGGAACGTAAGAGCCAGAGTGGCAGTAGAAGCCGGTGCGGACTTTGGTTGGGGCAAATATGTGGGCCTTGACGGAACAACGGTTACGATGAAGAGCTTCGGTGCATCTGCTCCGGCAGGAACACTCTTTAAGAAATTCGGCTTTACAACAGAAAATGTAGTAAAGGCTGTAAAGAGCGTTCTGTAATTAAAGCCAAAGACACTTTTATCAATTTTTTCATAATAATATATTTTTTGCCCCTTGTAATGCACATAGGATTCTGCCGATAAGCAGAAGAAGATGTATTACAGGGGGCATTTTTAAATATCTCTGATTCTAATGGAATTTTAATATAGATGTATTGAAAAAAATAACCGCAACCGATACAATGATAGAAGATACTGCATTGTAGGTTCACAGAGTTTCGGTTGAAAGAAGGGTATTCGTATGAACCCGCCGCTTAGAGGTAGATGGAGGTTGGAATGGCTAAGATATTAATTGTTGAGGATGAAATTAAGATAGGAAGATTCCTGGAATTGGAACTGAAGCATGAAGGCTATGAAGTACTATTGGCTGCGGATGGGCGGACCGGACTGGAGAAGGCATTGAAGGAGAATGTGGATCTGGTTATCCTGGACATTATGCTGCCGGGCTTAAACGGAATTGAGGTATGCCGCAGAATCCGGCTCGAATCCCAGGTTCCGATTATAATGCTTACAGCGAAGGATGATGTGACGGATAAGGTTGCCGGGCTGGATACCGGTGCGGATGATTATATGACAAAGCCCTTTGCCATTGAGGAGCTGTTGGCCAGAATTCGTGTTGCCCTTAACCGAAAGAGGCATACCACCGAACCCAAGGGAGATCTTCTTCAGATCGGAGGAGTCATTCTCAACCTTATGAGCCATAGTGCATACTTTGGAGAGGAGGAGCTGGTACTGACCAAGAAGGAGTACGAGCTTCTGGAATATATGATGCGCAATAAGAACATTGCCCTGACCAGAGAGCAGCTGCTTAATAATGTATGGGATTATGAATATTTCGGTGATACCAATGTAGTTGATGTATACATCCGCTACCTTAGACAGAAAATTGATGAGAAATATGGAATTCATCTGATATCCACCGTTCGCGGAGTGGGTTATATTATCAAGGGTTGAAAAACCGGTTTTGAATCAAGGAGAGGAAGGCAGGGCAGCAGCCTGGCCGGTAAGATATATGAGCAGAATTCTTTTGGAAGCGATACGGACATTCCTGCGAAGGACGGTCCTGCCCTTTCGCAGAAAACGGGAGCAATGGCTGAGTAATTTCCGTTTATCCATTGCCTTTCGAATCTCACTGGCATATTTAAAATTGTTAATAACGCATGGCGTATTGCTTTTTGTGGGCTTTTTTATTATTTTTATCTCCTCCGAGAAAAATGTATTTGAAGACAAGTCCAGGGAAATCATAAGCCTTCTGGAGACCGGAGGGGAAGAGGCTCTGACGAATCCTTATCAGGATGAGGGGCTTACGATGAAGATCCAGCGCTCCGGAATGGAGTTGTTTGATGATATTGCATATCCCGAGCTGGAGGGGGGGGATTTCCTGTATGGAATTCATATTGACCTTGACAGTTCGGAGAATGCAGTAATCATTAACGATGACCAGAGCTTTTCCATAGGCGGTACCGAGTATAGGGCCAGATTCCAATATAATCTCTCGGAAAGCTATGAGCGTTATCTCTCTATCTCCTGGAAGCTGATCCTCTTATATATTGTTGTGATAGCCCTGATCATCCGCAAAGGGAAGAGAAGCGATGTTAAGCTTTTGGAGCCAATCCGTGTGATGTCAGCTACGGCTAATCGTCTGACCGTAAATAATCTCCACAGTGAGAGGCTGAATGTGGAGGGGACCAAGAATGAGCTGAAGGACCTGGCAAACGTTATTAACGCGATGCTGGACCGGATCGAGACCTCCTACGAGAGCCAGAAGCAGTTTGTATCCGATGCCTCTCATGAGCTTCGGACACCGATCGCCGTGATACAGGGATACATTAATATGCTTAACCGTTGGGGAAGCTCCAATGAGGAGGTGCTCCAGGAGTCAATTGAAGCGATACAGAATGAGGCCAGATCCATGCAGGATCTGGTGGAAAAGCTTCTGTATTTATCAAGGCATGATAAAAAGACGTTAAAATTAACGAAAAAGCGTTTTAATATGCGCCCTCTGGTGGAGGATATGGTGAAGGAAACCAGGCTGGTAGCGGGCCGCCGGATCATTAATAATCCAGTTATGGAGGACGTTGTTGTATACGGAGATAAACAGGCTTTGAAGCAGGCCATCCGTATCTTTATTGACAATGCGGTAAAATACACAAAGGAAGGCGACGAGATTACGATTCTATGCCAGAAGATCAATGAGGATTGTGTGATCACCGTATCGGATACGGGTATCGGAATGACCCAGAAGGACATTGATCATATCTTCAACCGTTTTTACCGTTCCGACCATGTAAGAAACCAAAATATCAGCGGTCATGGTTTGGGTCTTTCCCTGGCTAAGATTATTATTCTCGCGCATACGGGTAAGATTAAGGTTCGTTCCCAGTTTAAGAAGGGCTCAAGCTTTATTATCACCATACCAAGGAGAAGATTTTAATACGGAATGCCCGCAATAGTATTCAGCAGCAATAGTATTCAGCAGCAAAAGGATGAAGCAGTAACAGGATGAAGAAGTAACAGGGGGAGATAACATCTCCCTGTTTTTTGTTTCGAAAAACGATCAGTATTAGGGCATCTCCAGCAGGAAGATGGACCGATCCCGACTGCTTTCCCTCTTAAGCGAAATATTAGCATTTTACCATCGGATATTGCATCTTACCCATATAGATATTT
>JAEZFH010000206.1 GCA_023437885.1 Bacillota bacterium
CTCCAAAGTTGTATCTCCATTAATTACTTACCTCCTAAAACCATTCATTCCAGGTTGAAAATACCTTTCGTTCAACCCAGGAAAAATGCACTTTTTAACCTTCTTCCAATGCCAGTACCATCATAGACAGTACGGCAATTCCGGCTGTTTCTGTCCGCAGTATCCGCTTTCCCAACGTAACCGGATGTACTCCCCGGTCAACGGCGTACTCCACTTCCGCTTCCTCGAAGCCGCCTTCGGGTCCGATGAATACCCCGATGGAATGGCATTCGGACAGGCTGTTTATAATCTCTCTTGTATATTGTATGCCTTTTGCGTTCTCATAAGGCAGGACATTACAGTCCATGGCCTTCGCATATTCCATTGCCTGGGCATAGGTTTGAACCGGTTTGATGGTTGGTATGATTCCGCGCCCGGATTGCTTTGCAGCACCTTCGGCGATTGCCTGCCATCGCTCCAGCTTCTTTTCTTCCTTCTTCTTATCATCTAACTTCACGATCACCCGTCTGGTCATCACCGGAACGATCTCATAGATCCCCAGTTCAACCGCCTTCTGAATGATAAGCTCCATCTTATCCTGCTTCGGCAGTCCCTGAAACAGGGTAATCCTTGCCTTCAGCTCGGTACCGGTATCCTTTACTGACTGAATCTCAGCAATTACTTCATTCTCAGACACCTTATTAATTATACAATAACAATCTTTTCCTTGTCCATTACAAATTATTATTTCGTCACCGGATCTCATACGGAGAACATTCCTGATATGATTGACATCCGGACCGGTAATTGCAACAATGTTATCTGCAATCTGTTGTTTTTCTACATAAAAACGATGCATGGCTGCTCCTTGGTTTACTTAAAAATATGGTACGGTTTCCGAACGACTGCAATATCACAGCACTTACGGCCTTTCTCCTTGGCTAAACCGTGGTTCTAACCCCGATGTCCATGACGCTCCATTCATTGTGCTGTCACAGACATCTTTGAAGAGTCTTCCTTATGTATATTATAGCTCATTAAGAACATATGTTCAACAGTATCCTGTAATAATTTTATACATAAAAATTCCCCTGTTAAAATGGTGTGCTATGGCGTATCTTGACATTTCAACAGGGGACATTATTTAATTGACAGGAGTACATTATCCCAACTAATTAGGGAGGTCATATCTTCCTGTATTGATTCTTACCTTTACTTCTGTGCTACAAAGGATACCCAATCCCCCATATGGTTTACATCCAGTATCTGAAATTGGTTTTTCAGGATTGCTTCTCTAACCGCAGCCTCTTTCATGTTGATAATTCCTGAGCTTATAAAAAGTCCGCCCGGTTTCAAATTTTCACCGATTACTTCAGATAAAGGGATAATTACATCAGCCAAAATATTTGCCACTACAAGATCGTATTTTTCTCTTCCCAATACCTCGGTAATGTTATCATCTTCAAGAATGTTGCCTGTAATAAAACCAAGACTTCCTTCCTTTACTTCCAGCTGGTTGACCTGCGCATTCAGGATAGCGGAATTTGTGGCATTCGGATCAATATCTATTCCAAGGACCTCTCTTGCCCCCAGCTTTTTGGCAATGATAGATAGAATTCCGCTTCCGCTCCCCGCATCCAGAACCGCCGCATCTGCGCTCATGTATTTCTTCATTCCTTTGATGCAAAGCTTCGTGGTCTCATGGGAGCCGGTACCAAAGGAGGTACCCGGATCAATTTCAATTACCAGGTCGCCCTCTCTGGTCTCTTCTAATTCTTCCCAGGTCGGCTTAATTACAATGGTATCGTCAACGCGGAAGGGCTTAAAGAATTGCTTCCAGTTATTGATCCAGTCCTTATCCTCCGTCTGTGATATGCTTATACTGCCTTCTCCTATATTTGTGTAAGCGGACAGCTCCAAGAGCCCCTCCCGCACCATTTCCAGCAGCGCTTCGGCATCCTCTGCAACGTCCACGTAGAAGCTGACCTGCGCCGAGCCGTCGTCCTCCGGTAATTCCGGCAGGATATCAATAAACATCTGCTTTTTTTCTTCCTCTGTGATAGGAACATTATCACTGATTTCAATTCCTGCAATCCCCAGCTCACCCAGCATATCGCTGACCAGATCAATTGCCTCCGTTGTTGTCTCTAATGTGAATTTAGTCCATTTCATAATAATCTCCATATACTTGAATTGCGATTGCGCTGTAATGCGGCAGGATAAAACCTGAAAGAAAGCCAGAATAGCTTTCTAAAGAAAGCAAAAATGGCTTTCTTGGGGAATTCACTCTGACTTTCTGTCAATATGTTATTTTCGGAATTCGCACCGGGCTATTGGCTTTTGCCCGATCATACCTGAAGCTTTCAACTACTTCCAGAATTTCTTCTTTGTCGTCTTTTCGGTTTCCGTTCCCTCGGTGCTGTGGTCACTCTTGCCCGTCATGGCATCATCGAACTTCTTAAGAAGCTCTTTCTGTTCTGAGGTGAGATTGGTAGGAACCTGTACCACCAGAGTAACATAATGATCTCCACGGACTGCCTTATTTCTAAGACTCGGTACACCTTTTTCCCTGAGTCGTACCTTGGTGTCCGTCTGTGTGCCGGCTTTCACATTATAAATCACGTCCCCGTCCACCGTGCTGATCTTTATATCACCGCCCAAAACGGCAATTGCATAAGAAATCGGCGCAGTAGAAAAAATATCGTAATCCTGTCTCTGGAAAATCGGATGTCTGCTAACTTCCACCTCTACCAGCAGATCCCCTCTGGGGCCGCCATTGGTACCCGGCTCACCCTTTCCACGGATTCTGACACTCTGACCGCTGTCTATTCCTGCCGGAATGCTAACCTTGATTTTCTTCTTACTGTTAATATAGCCGGTGCCGTAGCAATCGGAGCATTTATCCTTTATTATTTTGCCGGAGCCTTTACAGTCCGGACAGGTCTGAACATTACGTACCATGCCGAACAGGGATTGCTGCGTATATACAACCTGGCCCTTTCCTCCGCATTTGGGACAGGTATCGGCGTTCGTTCCAGGCTTTGCCCCGCTGCCGTGGCAGGTTTGGCACTCATCCTTCAAGGTGAGTTCCAGGTCCTTTTCTGTTCCAAATACCGCTTCTTCAAAGGTGATTCTGACAGAAGTACGCAGATTTGCCCCCTGCATCGGACCGTTATTCGCACGTCTGGTACGGGAACCAAAAAGATCTCCGAAGATATCTCCGAAAATATCTCCCATATCCATAGAGCTGAAATCAAATCCGCCGGCTCCTCCTCCCGCACCGCCATCAAAGGCCGCGTGTCCGAATTGGTCATATTGCCTGCGCTTATCAGCATCACTTAAAACAGCATACGCTTCGGAAGCCTCCTTAAATTTTGCCTCTGCAGCCTTATCCCCGGGATTGGTATCCGGGTGGTATTTTTTTGCCAGTTGTCTATATGCTTTTTTGAGCTCATCATCCGTCGCTGTTCTGCCGACACCCAGGACCTCATAATAATCACGTTTATCTGCCATTTTTCTCTTTACCTTTCCTAGTGCTGCCTTGCGCAAGGCTGCACTTGTTATGCATTATCCTCCCATGTTACAATCGCAAAGAGGCAGTCAGTTCTGACCGCCTGTTGCGCTGACCGGAGGGAGTGAGCATCCTGGCATGAAATGCCACATTCCATGTCCGTTTACGGACATGGAGGAATGAAACCAACCAGGGTATCATCCCTCCTCAAGGTTATAAATAGGGGTTCTTAACGAACCTATACTTCGCGGTAATCACCGTCTACAACGTCATCTCCATAACTGCCGGTCTGTCCACCGCTGTAGTCAGCTCCTGACATATCGGGACCAGGGCCGCCTGCTCCTGCAGCACCGCTCTGCTCATAAAGCTTTGCGAATAATGCCTGGGCATCCTCCATTAATTTATCCTTAGCAGCCTTAATGTCTGCAACTTCACCCTCACTCATAACCTCAGGATTGGATTTCTCAATCAGCTCCTTCAGCCTTGCAAGATCAGCTTCTACGGTTGCCTTAGCTGCAGCATCAATCTTATCGCCGGCTTCGCCAAGAGCCTTCTCTGTCTGGAATATCATGGAGTCAGCATCATTTCTTACATCCACTGCTTCCTTACGTCTCTTATCCTGAGCCTCGTATTCCGCTGCTTCTCTGACTGCCTTATCAATATCGGTATCGGACAGGTTGGAGCTTGCAGTAA
This sequence comes from Bacillota bacterium, assembly GCA_023437885.1. Taxonomy (GTDB): domain Bacteria; phylum Bacillota; class Clostridia; order Lachnospirales; family Lachnospiraceae; genus Mobilitalea. Next base: position 4,184 of record JAEZFH010000206.1, read on the forward strand.
TGGTGATATGCTGCTCTCTTCCGGTTCCCAAATCCTTAGCAGATACATTTACGATACCGTTGGCATCGATATCGAAGGTAACCTCAATCTGAGGAACGCCTCTTCTTGCCGGAGGAATACCATCCAGACGGAATTGTCCGAGACTCTTATTGTCCTTCGCAAACTGTCTCTCACCCTGTACTACATTGATATCAACCGCAGTCTGATTGTCAGCAGCCGTTGAGAAGGTCTGGCTCTTCTTGGTAGGTATTGTTGTATTTCTCTCGATCAATCTGGTTGCAACGCCGCCTAAGGTCTCAATAGAAAGAGACAGCGGAGTTACGTCGAGCAGAAGGATATCTCCTGCGCCGGCATCGCCTGCCAGCTTGCCGCCCTGAATGGAAGCACCGATTGCAACGCACTCATCCGGGTTCAGAGTCTTGGAAGGCTCCTGACCGGTTAACTGTCTAACCTTATCCTGAACAGACGGTGTTCTTGTGGAACCGCCTACTAATAATACCTTCTTAATATCAGAAGCACTGAGTCCTGCATCACGAAGAGCATTCTGAACCGGAACAACGGTTCTTTCCACCAGATCATGAGTCAGCTCATCGAATTTGGCACGGGTTAAGTTCATATCAAAATGCTTCGGTCCCTCTGCTGTTGCAGTAATGAAAGGAAGATTGATATTTGTAGTGGTGGCAGAGGATAATTCCTTCTTTGCTTTCTCAGCAGCTTCCTTTAATCTTTGGAGCGCCATCTTATCTGTGGATAAATCAACGCCGTCGGATTTCTTGAACTCATCGATCATGTATCTGGTGATTCTTTCGTCAAAATCATCTCCGCCGAGTCTGTTGTCACCGGAGGTTGCAAGAACCTCGATTACGCCGTCGCCGATGTCGATGATGGATACGTCGAAGGTACCGCCGCCCAAGTCATAAACCATGATTTTCTGTTCATGCTCATTGTCCAGACCGTAAGCCAATGCAGCGGCTGTGGGCTCATTGATAATTCTCTTTACGTCAAGACCGGCAATCTTACCGGCATCCTTGGTTGCCTGTCTCTGGGCGTCGTTAAAGTATGCAGGAACGGTAATTACCGCCTCTGTCACCTTCTCACCAAGATAAGCCTCGGCATCTGCCTTCAGCTTCTGAAGAGTCATCGCGGAGATTTCCTGGGGGGAATATCTCTTATCATCAATTTTTACACGGTAATCCGTACCCATATGTCTCTTAATAGAGGAGATTGTTTTATCTGAATTCGTAACTGCCTGACGCTTTGCAGGCTCACCAACGAGACGCTCTCCTGTCTTTGTGAATGCCACAACGCTGGGTGTGGTTCTTGCACCTTCCGTATTTGCGATAACAACCGGCTTTCCGCCTTCCATAACGGCAACACATGAATTTGTTGTACCTAAGTCAATACCTATTATTTTACCCATGTTCATTTCCTCCTATATTAATAAAATTGATACTCGTTGCTAATTTACTACTTTCACCATACTGTAGCGAACCACCATATCCTTGTACATATAGCCCTTCTGGAACTCATCTGTTACGATGTTCTCGCCCTCGCTGTCATCCTCACCATGCATTACCGCATTATGAAGATTCGGGTCAAATTCCTTTCCTACGGCATCAATCGGCTTTACTCCGATCTCCTCCAGCGCCGTAATCAGCTGGCGGTAAATTAATTCAATTCCCTGTGCGAATGCACCTTCTCTTTCTTTCTCCGTTATGGCACCTAAGCCACGTTCGAAGTTATCTATGATTGGAAGCATCTTTTCGATGAAACTTTTGATACCCATATCATACATCATTGTTTTTTCCTTCTCGGAACGCTTACGGTAATTATCGAACTCTGCCATACTTCGCATCAGACGGTCCGAAAGCTCCTCGATTTTCTGATCCTTGGCTGCCAATTCCTTCGATTTGGAATTTTTAAAAAAGCCTTTTCCGGATTTCTCGTTTTTTTCTGCGGCTTCTGTGCAGGAACCGTCTTCCTCCGCCGCTTCTGCGGTAATCTCCTCACCTGGGCAGTTTTCTGTTTCTTCCGCCAAACCCTTCTCCGCTTCCGTCGCAGGCATATTCTCTATCTGCTGATCCATCATATCTTTTGACTTTTCTTTCATTTCCTTCTCCTTCTCCATGGCAGCTTTCATAATTTCTACTGCTTTATCCATATCTTCCAAGGGATGATACCACCTTTCCTTACATATTGCTAAACAATTGTATCGTGTCTGTTTACCATTGTATGACAGACATTTGCTTTACAATTGCATGTACATCATATAACAATATGCTTTTTTGCTTATGTTTTTTTCTTGAATATATCATCCAATTGCATCATTAGGGATTGCAATGTGCTTACTACCTTTTGATAATCCATTCTTTTGGGCCCGATAATTCCGACCTTGCCATATACCCCTTCTTCTATCTCGTAGGTTGCTGTAACCACCGAGCATTCCTTCATAGCTTCCACCGGTGTCTCATCACCGATATATACTTGAATTCCCCGGTTATCCTCATCCTCAATCTTATCCTGTATCAATTCGGTTAAGGCCTTCTTTTCCTCCAGAGTATAGAGTATTTCGCTCGCCTTCTCCTTATCGCTTAACTCCGGATACCGAAGAATGTTGGTGGTGCCGGAGGTGTAGATTTCTATGTCCTCCTCCTCACTCACTGCCTGCATGATTGCATCCAGGATATCATTCACCAGGTTGCGGTAATCACCGGCCTGCTCCTTCATTTTGGATATTACCGGCAGGTTGATTTCTCCCAAATCCAAGCCCTGTAAAAATGTATTAATTATAATGTTAAGCTTAAGAAGCGTCTCCTTACTTAAGGATGTTGTTACTTCGATAATTTTATTCTTAACAATATTTCTTTCAAATACGATCACAGCTAACAGCTGATTCTCATCCATTTCTGTGAGCTGTACGAACTTGACCTTTTTCTTATACTGCGGAGCAGAAACCATTGTGGTATAATGGGTGTTCACAGCAAGGAGCTTCGCAACCTGCTGCAGGAGGCTCTCCAGACGGTCCGCCTTCTGGATCAGAATTTCTCTCATATCCTCAACCTCATGAACCTTATCCTCCAGTAGTGTGTCAACATATAAGCGATATCCCTTATCCGAGGGAATACGCCCTGCTGAGGTGTGCGGCTGGATAATGTAGCCCATCTCTTCGAGATCTGACATCTCATTACGTATGGTTGCGGAGCTTAAATTGAGATCCGTATACTTGGATATGGTTCTGGAACCAACCGGTTCCCCAGTCTCAAGATAATTACGGATGACAGCCTGCAATATTTTTAGTTTTCTTTCATCCAATTGCTGCATGACCTACCTCGATCCATCGTAAATTCCGAATTACCATTCCTCATCCTTCCTATCTTGTTAGCACTCGACTCGATAGAGTGCTAACATCTATAAATAAAATAGCACTATCATTTTCTTTTGTCAAGGCAATTTTAAAATAAATTAAATTAAAAAGATATTTTCCTCATCGTTGCTATAGCGGCGGATCGATTGACGCCCAGACACTTTTGTGATATATTTTAGAAAACAAATATCGGAGGTATATCATGCTTCTTACCATTGCTAATGCTCCATGCACAGTCTGATTATGGACGAAGATTGCGTGGAGCGATAGAATAACTTTATCGTCCAAATTAGGCTTTGCATTTTCTTTTAAATTAATTATGAAGGAGCAAAGCCATGAAAAAACATAATATATTATCGGAGCTTCGGGAATTTCTTATCCTGTGGAGTTCTCAAGCAGTTTCCACTTTGGGAACTGCTATGACCAACTATGCACTTATTGTTTGGGTATATGGGCAGAAAGGTACCGCATCCAGCATCACACTGCTTTCGGTCTGCTCGTTTTTACCTTCTATCCTTTTTTGTTTTATTGCAGGAACCATTGCTGACCGATGGGACAAGAAGAGGATTATGCTGATTGCCGATCTCATGGCGGCATTGGGAACCGTGACGGTTTTAACGCTGTATACCACCTCCGCCTTGCAAATATGGCACCTGTATATCATTAACTTTATTCTTAGTTTTATGAATGCCTTCCAAAATCCGGCCTCTTATGTGGCTACAAGCCTGCTTGTACCAAAAAAGCACTATATTAGAGCCAGCGGCCTGCAGGCGTTTTCCGGCTCTATTGTAACAATACTGGCACCGGCATTTGGCAGCGCTTTGCTGGCCTTCGGCGGACTGAAGGCAATTTTGATACTCGACCTTGCCAGCTTTGGTGTTGCATTTTCAACCCTGCTGTTTTTTATCAAAATACCGTCCATTGAGCAGGAAAGCAAAGAAATACAGGAGAGCTTTATCAAAAGCTGTATGTCCGGGATAAACTTCCTGAAAGAACATTCGGCGCTTCTGCGTATCATTTTATTTTTTGCCTTTATTAACTTTATCGCAAAAATGGGCGGCTATGGCATGATGCCCGCTTTCATACTTGGCAGAACAGGAAGCAATCAGGTTGCTCTCGGCATGGTAGAAGCGGCGGTCGGGATTGGCACGCTCCTTGGGAGTATTTTTGTCACAGTGATGAAGCCTGCTAAAAGCCGTGTAAAGGTCATCTTTATTGCCTGCGGCATCTCCTTTCTCTTAGGTGATGTAGGGCAGGGCTTAACCCGCACATTGCCGTTATGGATCGCTGCCGCATTTGTCTCCAATGTGCCTATGGCATTTTTAAACGCTAACCTGACTGCGATTATGCGCACCAATGTTCCGATCGAAATGCAGGGCCGTGTCTTTTCGGCAAGGGATACCATTCAGTACAGTATGATTCCGGTTGGATTGTTTTTTGGAGGAATACTGGCAGACCATGTTTTTGAGCCATTGATGAATGTCATTTCGCCGCTGCAGCAAATACTGTCCCTGATTTTTGGCACAGGTAAGGGTGCTGGGATTGCATGCATGTTCTTTATTGTCGGTATGATTGGATTTGTGACAAGCTTTATGTGCCTTAAAAATCCAATCTACCGGGAATTGGATGTGAAGCAATAGGTGTTCGCACACGCCCTTTTCCCGCCGGGCCGGGCTGCCTTGGCCAGGCAGCAGATATGAATTAAAACATTTCCGTGGTTCAATTATAAGCAAGCAGTGGTTGGAATTATAAAAAGTAATCCAACTACTGCTTGTTCTCATATCGACTGATGCTTTGATATAGGGCCGGTACAGGACTTCCGCACCCTGCAGGTGCATCAGTCCACTGCCGGAAGCTTCATTCCCCTTCTTCCTCAAACAGAAATTCAGATAAAACCGAATTGCTGAGATCAATTCCCAGGTCCGTTAATCGAAGCCGGTCTTCCCGGATTTCAATCAGACGTTTTTTCTCCAGCTGCTTCAAAACATCGCCATAAACTTGAAAGATCTCCGTTTCAAAGCATCGTTCAAATTCTGATATCCGGATACCGTCACATTTTCGAAGTCCCAGGAACAGAAACTCTTCCATCTGATCCTTTCGCGTAAGGCTGGTACTCTCCTCCCTGATTCCAATCATATCCCGGCTCAGTGCCTCCCCTTGCTGTACCGTAGAACCGGTTTCTTCTGCTTCGAGTCTGCACATACCGAATTCTTTACAGAGGGAGAGATATTCTGTGAGGTTCTTCCTATTAGTAAAGCGTTCATTTTTTACCAGAGAGGCTGCTCCCAGCCCGAGCCCCAGGTATTGCGTGCGTTCCCAATAGGAATTATTATGCCTGCACTCATAGCCCTCCTTTGCATAATTGGATATTTCATACCTGTGATAGCCATACTCCTCCAGAACCTGTTTGGTTTTGTAATACATCCGACGGTCCGTATCCTCATCAGGAAGCTCCTGCCCTTGCCCCGGCTCTTGCCGCGCTCCCTGTCCGTAACGTTCATAGAACTTCGTTCCTTCTTCAATGATCAGGCCATACGCCGAAATATGCTCCGGATCCAGCTCCGCAACCCCGCGAAGTGTCCTCTCCCAGGCCTCATTCGTCTGGCCGGGCAACGCGGACATCAGATCCACATTAATATTATAGAAGCCAAGAGATCTGGCCAAATGGTAATTCTCAAGAAACTCCTCAAAGGAATGTATTCTTCCCAAATTCTCAAGCTCCCGGTTATCTGCTGATTGAAGCCCAAAGCTGATCCGGTTCAGCCCTGCCTCACGGTAGCTCAGCAGCTTTTCCCTGGTTACCGTTCCGGGATTTACTTCAATGGTCGCTTCCCAGCGGTCAGAGCTGAGGCAAAATACCTGTTCTATCCGGTTCATGATTCTTTTGATTTCTTCCCCTTCGATGCACGAAGGGGATCCTCCGCCGATGAACAG
>JAEZFH010000211.1 GCA_023437885.1 Bacillota bacterium
GTATCCCTTCGAGCTGTCCGGCGGACAGATGCAGCGTCTGATGATTGCCCGCATCTTCCTGCTCAAACCGAAGATCCTTCTGGCCGATGAGCCGACCTCCATGATTGATGCCTGCTCTCGTGCCACAATTTTGGATATGCTGATGAACCTTCGTAATGAGATCGGCATGACGATCATATTTATTACCCATGATATCGGCCTTGCCTATTATATCTCGGATACCGTATATATTATGGAGCATGGTAAATTTGTAGAATTCGGTTCCGCAGACGAGGTTATTCTCAATCCTAAGGCTGCATATACCAAGCGCTTAATCAGCGATGTACCTAAGATTTATGAAGAATGGGATCTTTCAACTGTATAATCCCAGGGTAGCGGACCTGCGCTGCCAGACGACCAAAGAACCATAGCTATATCACGAGTGCCATTCGTTTCGCCGAAGCTGCTTCTATAAAAGAGCTGCCCGGAACGAATGGCACTTTATAATTAAATATCTCAGCCGGTAGTTGGATGGCTATTCCGCCGTCCCGTCCCGGTCCCGGTATTCACTCGGAGAGATGCCCATATATTTACGGAAGATCCGGCTAAAGTACAGCTGGCTGTCATATCCCACCATTCCGGATACATCGCTGATGGACAAATAGTGATTATTCAGCAGCTCCCTGGCATGCTGCAGGCGGAGATTCGTGACGTACTGCTTGGGAGAAAATCCGGTATACCGCTTAAATTCACGGATGAACCAACTGCAGCTGATATGGTATTGGTCTGCCAGTTCAGCTATATTTATATCCTTTTGATATTCCTGTTGAAACCGGTTAATCACCTCGTCAAGCATCGAATGATACCCGTGCTTTACCTGAGTACCGCTGCGGGCAGCTCTGGCTGCCATAATTAAGAGCTGACGGAAATAAGCCTCTGACATCTCCAGATTATAGTATCGTTCCAGCCTCAGCTCTATGATAATCCTGTCAAAAAGCTCGGTCAGCTCCTCTGCTCCGGTCAGCTGTATCGGCTGTCCCTGTATCAGCCCCAGACCGTCCAGAAGCGGGCGGACCGCCCTTCCTGAGAAATGAATCCAGTAGATATCAGGCTTTTCCTGCAGCACATAATAGTAATCCTGTGGGATTCCCGGCTGGTACAAAAATATACCGCCCTTCCCTACATCATATGTCTTTCCCTCCAGCGTAAAATGTGCATATCCATCGGCAACGTACAGAAGCTGGTAGTCCTGCCGGCCGGACGGACGCTGTGTCTGCATTTTCTTAAGATGAATCAGTCTGTAATGACCGCAGCTTTTCACAAAGAGCTCCGCATCCTCCTTCGGTAGATCATCATCACTTCTGTTATAATACCCTGAATAATTCAGCATGTGCCCTTCTCTTCCTCCTCATCTTCATTAGTTTCATTTTGTGATCAGCATTATCCTGTAATAGGGATAATACCAATTCAATGATAACAAACTCTGTAGCATTTTGTCCATATATCCAACAAAAATGATTATAGTAAATTGTCCCTCCGGTTGCTAAAATATTCTTATCCTATGCTCCTGCAATGAGAACAGGCAGCTCAGAAAATTTGCTTTGAACAGAAGCAGCGGGCAACATCAAGTAATATGTAATAAACTTTCGCATCCCATCGCAGGGTGTGGCAGAATGGAGGATTAAGATGAAGCTTACAAAATATTTTGAGGACACAAATAATCTTCATGTAGGTACCACGGCAAACCGGGCTTACTATATCCCGTACGATACCGCCAGCAAAACAGAACGCCTGCAATTGCTGAACGGTACCTGGAAGTTCAAATACTTCCGCAACCGTTTTGATGCAGAGGAGGGCTTCTATCAGCCAGGCTACGACCTGAGCAGCTTCGATGAGCTTCCCGTTCCCAGCTGCTGGCAGAACCACGGCTATGACCAGCATCACTATACGAATGTCAATTTTCCTTTTCCCTATGACCTTCCCTATGTCCCGGAGGAGCATAATCCCTGCGGATGCTACGTACATACCTTCCAGGTGAGTCCGGAGCAGTTATCCGGGCGTAATTATCTGAACTTTGAGGGTGTTGATTCCTGTTATTATGTATGGCTGAACGGTAACTTCCTCGGCTTCAGCCAAGTCTCCCATTCCACCAGTGAATTCGAGGTTACCGAATATCTGAAGCCGGATACCAATACTCTGGCCGTGCTGGTTATGAAATGGTGTGCCGGAAGCTATTATGAGGATCAGGATAAATTCCGGATGTCGGGCATCTTCCGGGATGTATACCTGCTGACCAGAGCGAAGGAGCACATCCGGGATTACTTCATCAAAACAAGGCTGAGCGAGGATTGTTCCATGGCAACGGTAAATGTGGAACTGGAATACCGGGAGGAAGTTATTCCTGTCAAAGCAGCCCTGTATGACTGTGACCAAAGACTCCTTGAGGAAAAGGCTGTTGCCGGCAGACAGGTTAATTTCACCCTCAATAATCCGCTGCTATGGAATGCGGAAGCGCCGAAGCTCTACACTCTGGTGTTGACAACCAATGAGGAAGAAATCACTCAGAAGGTTGGCATCCGTGAAGTAGAAATCAAGGACAGCGTGATACTACTCAATCGTGTTCCGGTTAAATTCCGGGGAGTGAACCGCCATGACAGTGATCCGGTGACCGGATATACCATCAGCAGAGAACAGGCTCTTAAGGATCTCGCATTAATGAAGCAGCATAACATCAATGCGATCCGTACCAGCCATTATCCCAATGCCCCCTGGTTTCCCGGCCTTTGCGATGAATACGGCTTTTATCTGATCGCAGAGGCAGACCTGGAAAGCCATGGTGCCACCAATTTCTATTCCGGCTCCTATCATGACACCTACGGTGATATTGCCATGAACCCTATCTCCGATGCCTTTGTCCTGGACCGGCAGCAGCGTAATGTACACCGGGATAAGAACCACCCTTGTATCTTAATCTGGTCCATGGGCAATGAAAGCGGCTGGGGAGCCAGCTTTGAAAAAGCCGGCCGCTGGGTGAAGCAATTCGATGATACCAGGCTCCTGCACTATGAAGGAAGTGTCCATGTGACAGGAGGCCACCAGGCAGACGTCTCCATGCTGGATGTATACAGCAAGATGTATGATTCCATCGCAGAAATCGAGAAATACCTGAGCGACCCCAAGAATACTAAGCCCTATTTGCTGTGTGAGTTCTGACATGCCATGGGTAACGGCCCGGGCGACCTGGAGGATTACATGGAAAAAATCTATGGGGAGGACCGGATGGTCGGAGGCTTCGTATGGGAATGGTGTGATCATGCCATCTATCTGGGGGATGCTCCCGACGGCAGAAAGAAGTATGCTTATGGCGGCGATTCCGGAGAATTCCCCCACGACGGTAATTTCTGTGTGGACGGACTGGTTTATCCCGACCGCACCGTGAGCCCCGGATTGCTGGAATATAAGAATGTTCTGCGTCCGGTTCGCGCTTCCCTGGTTGATTCGGAGCAGGGTCTTCTCCGTCTGGAGAATAAGCTGGACTTTACCAATACAAAGGATTTCCTCTCTCTCACATACCAGGTGGAGAATAATGGGCTGGTAATCCAGGAGGGCAAGCTGGAAGAGCTGGATCTTGCTCCCCACCGTTCCTGTGAGCTCACCCTCTCCTATCCGATACCGGAGCAGGGGATTACCTTACTCAAGCTCATCTATGTACAAAAGAGCGACCGGCCTTTTACCAAAGCTGGTCATATCCTTGGCTTTGATCAAATATTAATCAAGGAAGGGGAGCTGCTTCTGGATGCCTCCCGGAGAACTGTTACCACAGCAGGCGCAGCACAAGCCAAGTCAGAATACGCTGCTCCAAGCATAGAATCCCCGGAAGATGCAGCGCTTTCCTATCAGGAGGAAGAACGCCTTCTTACCATCCAAGGGAAGGACTTTACCTATACCTTCCATAAGCCGAGCGGTCTATTCTATGACCTTCGCAAAGATGGGCAGAAGCTTCTGGAGCTTCCCATGGAATACAACCTTTGGAGAGCTCCCACCGACAATGACCGCAATATCAGAGAGGAGTGGCAGCGGGCCGGTTATGACCGGACCATGGCACGGGTATACGCCACAGAGGTCTCACCGGATGGACACGGCAATATACTAATCAAATCAAGACTTGCAATTCATGCAATCCAGAGAGAGCATATGTTGGATCTGGAAACTGTTTGGACTGTTACACCCAAGGGAGAACTGCTCTTGAAGACGGAAGCCCGACGCAACACAAAGATGCCTTATCTTCCCCGGTTTGGTCTTCGTCTCTTCCTTCCCAGGGAATATGACCAGGTGCAATATTTTGGCTTCGGTCCTCATGAGAGCTATCTTGACAAGCACCGTGCTTCCTATCTCGGCCTTTTTGAGGAACGGGTGGAGAATATGTTTGAGGACTATATCTTCCCTCAGGAAAATTCCTCTCACTGCGCCTGCAGATACCTGAGCATCAAGCATTCCGGCGTCTCAGCCCCTCTTACTGTAACCGCAGACCGGGAATTTGCCTTCAATGTATCCGAATATACGCAGGAAGAGCTTACGGCAAAGGCTCATAATTATGAGCTGGAGAAGTCCCCTTATACCGTTGTGTGTATTGACTATAAACAGAGCGGGGTAGGCTCCAACAGCTGCGGACCGGAATTGCTTCCCAAGTATCGTCTGGAGGAGGAAAAGTTCAACTTCCAGTTTCATCTTTCTTTCTAGCAAGCACCACATAGCAAGTGATTTTACGATGATATAATTTGAATACAATAAAAAATAGCTGCCTGTTCCTCAATGAAGAGCAGGCAGCTGCTTTTTGATTCATATACTTCTCTTCTATCCTCAGTAAAAAGAGATACCTTCCTCGGAGGCACTTACCATATTCCTTTAAGAAATCCGAGCAATTCTCTAACTAAATTCTTGGATCATCTGCTTAACGGCCTCGGAATCATATTCCCTATCCAGAAGAGGCGTTCCTGATTGAAGCACCGAATTATTCTGATGGAAGGTACGGCGTTCCTCCCGGTACAGAACCCCGATGGGGATTCTATCCTCGAATTCCATGGACTTTTGCATTGCTGCCAGCTTATTCGACGGATCATAGGTATCCTCCAGCTCATATACCCTCTGGTTATAATAAGCAAAGGTATTGATCTTATTAAAGCTGACACAGGGCTGCAGGATATCTACAATTGCATAACCGTCATATTCAATGGCCTGCTTCATCAAGGAGATCAGATGCTCCTTACGCCCGCTGAAGGCTCTGCCCACAAATCCAGCCCCGGCCGCCATGGCTACCAACACCGGATTCAAGGGTGTGGTGGTGTTGCCATGTACCTGTACCTCAGTCACAATTCCTTCCACCGAGGTCGGAGAGGCCTGCCCCTTGGTCAGCCCATAGATTTGATTATCATGAACAAAGTGGGTTATATTCACATTGCGCCGGATATTGTGCAGGAAGTGATTGCCGCCTTCGCCGTAGGAGTCACCATCGCCGGTGTCTACAATAACCGTCAGCTTTTCATTGGCAATTTTAGCAGCCACCGCTGCCGGCAAGGACCTGCCATGCAGGCCACAGAAATAATTTGCGCTGATATACTGGGGCAGCTTAGCCGCCTGGCCGATGCCCGCTACCATCAGCACCTCATACGGATCCTTGCCCAGCTCCTCCAATGCGGTTCGCAGGCAATCCAGAATGTTAAAGTTTCCGCAGCCCGGACACCAGGCTGTCTCACGGGTTGAAAAAGTATTGGCACTCATCGTGTTCCCCCCTTTCGAATTCGCTCGGCAATTTCTTCACCGCTGATCTGTCTGCCGTCATATTTCAAAATACTCTCATTGCATTGGATTCCAGTCTGCTCACGGATCAGGGAGGCAAGCTGCCCGGTGGCATTCTGTTCAATATTGACCAGTTTCTGCGCCCTTGCTGCTTTCTCCCTCAGGAGCTTTACGGGAAGGGGAAAGATATCCCCAAAAAGAAGAGCTCCGTATCTCTCCTTCCCTTCCCCATTCAATATTTGAAGCGCTTCCGCGATAGGTCCGTAGGTAGAGCCCCAGCCCAAAAGGAGAACATCATTCTCCTCACTGCCAAGGAACTCCGGTTCCAGCAGCTCCTCCTGCAGACCCTCCAGCTTTTTCATGCGCTTATCCATCATATTGGTTCTGACCTCGGCATCCTCTGTAATCCTGCCGAACTCATCATGCTCGTCACTGTCCGCAGTTACAAAATTCCGGGTTTTTCCGGGGATTAGTCTGGGCGATATCCCGCTTTCGGTATACCTGTAACGCAGATACTCGCCCTGAGGATGCTCCTCTGTCTCCAAAGGCTTTACCACTGTAACCTTGGATAAATCATAGGGCTCCACGCTGGCGTAGGAATCACCCAGATACTGATCGCTTAAAAGGATGACCGGTATCTGATACTTTTGGGCTATGGCAAAGGCTCTTGCTGTCTGATAAAAGGCATCGGTATGGTTGCGAAGCGCAATCACCATCCTTGGGAATTCTCCCTGGGAGGCAGAAATTACGAACTTCAAATCGCTCTGCTCCGTTCTGGTAGGAAGCCCGGTAACAGGCCCCGGCCTCTGCACATCCACCACCACCAGGGGAATTTCGGCCATTCCGGACAAGCCGAGTGCCTCCACCTTTAAGGAAAAGCCACCGCCGGAGGTTCCGGTCATGGCCACCGCACCGGCAAAGGAAGCCCCGATTGCCATATTGATTGCCGCTATCTCATCTTCTGCCTGTTCTACCACAATTCCTGCCTCATCGCTCTTGGAAGCAAGATATTCCATAATCGTAGTTGACGGAGACATGGGATATGCGCTGTAGAAGCGCAATCCGGCGGCAATCGCTCCAAGGGACAGCGCCTGATTGCCGGACAGAATAATCGCATCCGTATCCCTCCTTCCAAGGGAAGGATAACGTTCCTCCACCAGTTCATGCCCTTTCTCCAGTGCCTGGCGGTTTACCTCCAGATACTGCTCCTTCACAAATTGCTTCAGCACCCGGTCCGCATCCTCCGGCTTTTCTCCGAATAATTTAAGCACTGCACCCACAGCAATCATTCCGGCTACCCGGGGATTCCCAAGCTCCTTGCTGATGGCTGTCATGCTGATTGCAATCCTGCGGGAATCCGTAACAGCATACTGACTGTCACACAGAATAAAGCCGTCCGGCTTCAGCTCATCGATATGTAACTGAACGGTATCTTCATTAAATGCAAGGATCCCATCCAGCTTCCTGCTGTGGGAAGCAATTGGGCTCTCACTGATCCGAAGCAGGGTGAAATTGTGCCCTCCCCGGACCCGGGACATAAAATCCCGCATGGCAAACACATGGTATCCGAAATTTTTAAATAATTTTTGCAGTATTGCAGCTGTAGTTTCAATTCCCTGACCAGCCGCTCCGCCGATTAATATATTATACAACAGACTTCCCTCCTCTATTGATTATGAGACTATAATATCAGTAACTATTACTATTATATAATATTATATTTAAATTTCAATAGTTTTCTAACTATTTTTTTAATACAGTACACAGATTACCGATATACTTCTATTTATACACAAATAGTATGCTGTTATTCCTGGAATAGGGAATAGGTCAAGACATAATTGTCAAAAGACCGCTGATCTCCATCCGGCTTGGTAGCCCAATGTAATCAGCGGTCTTATAAACTCATATGCTCATATCACTCCTGCCAGATATTCTGCTTCAGAGCAATCTGCTTCTTCCCTGCTTGCTTGTGTTACTTATTTTTTAGAAGCCTGGAATTCATCCATCTGGCGTTGTACTTCAGCCACATACTCATCGATTCCGGCATTCTTTAAGTTCTCCAAAGCTTTCGGGTATTCCGTCTCAAAATCTACAAAGCCATAGAGAATGGGTGCCATCTGCTTTCCGGAAACCTCCTTGATCGCCGCCTCAATTTCTTTCACCTTTTCATTGTTGAAGCGGAAGCCCAGCATATTGGAGATGATTGCTTCATCATCCCAGCTTTCATAGACATCGATGTAGGCCTGGTCCACCTCCGGAGCAAACAATTGATAATTCTTATTACGGAACATCCATTCATAAAAGAATTCATCCGGTACGAGCTTGTTAATTCTGCCGTCTACGATTTCATAATCCGTACCCTCTACACCGTACAGTGCAAAGAGATAATTCTCCTGGGAGGTATAGAGCCAGTTAACGAACTTCATTGCTCCCTCCGGATTCGGCGCGGTCTCCGGAATACAAAGGACTTCGCCGCCGGTTGCGATGACGTAGCG
>JAEZFH010000225.1 GCA_023437885.1 Bacillota bacterium
CAGTATATCCGATCTTCCTCAGAGAAAATATGCGGAGGGTATCCGGATTATTGAAGTAAAAGATTCGAATTATACCGAGCTGACGGCGGCCGCTCTGAAGGATATCACCTGGAATTCCGGGAATGCGATCTACGCCAGAATAAATACGGCGGGAGAGATCACGGATCTGATGCTGACCAATGTTACAGATTCCTTCTATCAATATGGATTACTTAAAAAGACAGAGTTTCCGGATTATGAGAAGGGCATCTTTAGCATTATGCTGACACTGGATATGGGTGAGGAGACTACACTGGCGATGGGAGATGCTCCCTGGGATGTTAATCCCGGTCCAAAGGCTCTGCGCTTTGAGAATAATACCTTAAAGGAGATGAAGACGCTGCAGCGCGCAAGATTGCAGTATTTCTACGGCAAGCAGGCCAGCTCCGGCGACAGGGTGTACCGGATCGCAGATGATGTGCTGGTATTCTTCTATCAAAACGGTGAGTATTATAAAGGAACCTATGACAGCATGCCAAGCAGCGGAAGCTATAACATCGATGGCTATGTGGAAAATGCCCAAGGGCCTATACGTATCATCGTAGTTACTAAATAATGAAAGCGGAGATGATCAGTGCGAAAAAATACTCGCACGTCAAGCTTGCATGAATCATGCGAACGGAGCAACAAGATCATGCCCGCAAGCGGGCATGATATAATGAAAGGATCACGGCGATGAAAAAGATCACTTTTAAGAAGTTAAGTATAAAGAAAATAGTAAAAGGAGCTATTTTTGTAGCCATCATAGGCTTGGCTGCCTTTTATTTTATCAAAAGAAATGGTACTGCTGCGGAAGATGTTCCGGCATTTACAGCGAATGCGGAGATAGGCAGGGTGGAAACCTCGATCACAGGGAAGGGTACGCTGAGTCCGGCGGATCAGTATGAAGTAAAATCGCTGGTGAAGGGAGAGCTGCTTCTTGCTCCTTTTGAGGAAGGGGATGAAGTCGGGAAAGGACAGCTCCTGTATCAAATCAGTACCAGTGATATAGAGAATAGTATTAAGGCAGCAGAACTCAATGTTGACAGAGCGAAACTTGTTTATGAGGATTATGTGGATAAACAGGGGAATCTTGATATTATGTCCAGGGAAAGCGGTTATATCACTAAGCTGTATGTAAAGGAAGGCGAGCTTCTGCAGCCAGGTACGGCGATTGCGGACCTATATAACGCAGATACCATGTACATAGATCTATACTTCCCCTCCTATGAGGCTTCCTCCTCCTGGGTCGGAAAGCCGGCCCTGGTTGCTCTGGAAGCGACAGGAGAGACCGTAGATGGAACGGTAACAGGTGTAAATAAAATGGAAGAGGTTCTGGAGGGCGGAATACTCGTGAAGAAGGTTACCATCAGCATAAAGGATGCTTCCGGGATCAAGGCCGGCGAGCTGGCGGAAGCTGCCGTATCCGAGATTACCAGCAGCAGCACCGGTACCTTCCGGGCTGAAACTGCAGTAACTTTGATAGCGGAGACCAGCGGAAGGGTCGATAGGATCTCGGTCAAGGAGGGACAATGGATTAAGCAGAGAGACAAAATCCTGTCTCTGTCCTCCAAGGAGATTGGTGTTCAGATAGAAAGTGCCGACTTGAGCATCCGGGAAGCTGAGCTGGGTCTGGAAACTCAGAAGAACCAGATGGAGCAATATACGATTTCAGCACCAATCTCAGGGAAGGTGATTACAAAGAATAAGAAGCAGGGGGATACCATTGATCCTGCAACGGATGCCCAAAACGGGCCGATGGCAATTATCTATGATATGACCTATCTTACCTTTGATATGAATATCGACGAGCTCCAGATCAGCAGTATCCGGGTTGGCCAAAAGGTTACCGTCCGTACCGAAGCCTTTCCGGAGTCGGAATTTGAGGGCGTGATTGAAAAGATCAGCCTGAAAGGGATTACCGGGAATGGGGTTACCTCTTATCCGGTGACGATCCGGGTAAATGAATATAAGAATCTTCTGCCCGGGATGAATGTAACCGGGAAGATCGTGATTGAAGAAGCGGATCAGGTACTCACCATACCGAGTTCTGCACTGCAAAGAGATAATACCGTATACGTGCAGGAAGAGGGCGCGGTATCGGAAGAGGGCTCCGGGATTCCTGACGGTTTTGTGGTGGTATCGGTGGAGACCGGTATTAACGACGGAAGCAGCGTTGAAATTATAAGCGGGCTGAAGGAAGGGGATATCGTATACGTTCCCTTTGATCCCAGTACAGGAGCAGCGGGTGCCGTCGGAGCAGAGGTAGTCGCAGAGTAGTGCTCTTTACCGTATGGATATGTTTGATTTGCGTAATGTCACGGGAGAGGCATTATGCAGCTGAGAAAACACAAAAATTGCTTATTCCTAAGAAATGAGGTAGTACATGGATAAGACGGCATTAATTGAATTAAAAGATATTTCAAAAATATACCAGTTAGGAGATACGGAGATCCGGGCGAATGACGGAATCAATATGACAATATACCAAGGGGAGATGGTGGCAATCATCGGAAAATCCGGGAGCGGTAAATCGACAGTAATGAACATTATCGGTGCCTTGGATACTCCAACCAGCGGGCAGTATTTTCTGGAGGGCAGAGATGTGAGCAGGCTGAAAGGGGATGAGCTGGCAGAAATCCGCAATAGAACCATCGGCTTTATCTTCCAGCAGTATAATTTATTACCCAAGCAGAATATTCTCGATAACGTCGGGCTTCCGCTGCTGTATTCCAGAGTAGGAGACAGGGAGCGTAAAAAGCGTTCCATGGCGGTATTAAAGAAGGTGGGACTGGAGCAGAAAAGTAAGAGCTATCCGACTCAGTTGTCCGGAGGCCAGCAGCAGCGGGCATCCATTGCCAGGGCGCTGGTAGCCGATCCCTCCATTATTCTGGCGGATGAGCCGACGGGAGCGTTGGACTCCAAAACCGGCAAGGAGGTAATCGGTATACTCCACCAACTGCATAAAGAGGGGAATACCATAGTTTTAATAACCCATGACCGTTCCATTGCAGCGGAGGCGGAGCGGATTATACAGATATCGGACGGTACGATTGTCTTTGATGGTGATGCAAAGGAGTATAGACATGACAATATGGCAGACGTTGAAAATAGTATGGACTAATATCGTCAAAAACCGTATGAGATCCTTTTTAACCATGCTGGGAATGATTATCGGCGTTGCATCCGTGATTTTGCTGGTCAGCCTGATGCAGGCCTTTTATACAAGTATGCTGGATTCTTATGCAGAGTGGGGAATTAATAATGTAAGTGTCTCCATTCATGGCAGAAACGGCGATATGATGATTTCGGAAGAAGAAATGTATCAATACGCCGCAGAACACAAAGATGCCATTAAGGGTGTAACACCTACGGTATATTTTCAAGGAATTATATATAAAAACGGTGAGAAAATTGAAAATGCAACTCTGAAGGGGATCGACGAGTTCTACCTTCCCCTGGTGGGGAAAAGCGCGCAGGTGGGGCATACCTTCACTTATTCGGATATGCAGACGAAGCAAAAGACATGTGTCATCGGCAGCTATATTAATCAGAAATTTTTCGGCGGTGAAGCAAAGCCCGGAGATACTCTGAGATTGGACGGAGAAGAACTAACTGTAGTAGGTGTGTTAAAGGAGGCATCGGATTCCTCGGAATGGTCCTCGGATAACAGCCTTTATATTCCTTATACTACCGCGGCGCGTTTATACGGCTTCGGAACGGTAAGCGCCTATGAGTTCTATATCAAGGATCGGTCCCAGGTTGCCGAGCAGACGGCATTGATTAAGGAATATCTGTTTGATGTATTCCGGGATACGAAGGCCTATACTGTGAATAACATGATTGATATGCTCAATGCCATTGATTCTGAACTGGCAATTCTCACTTCCATGATCGCCGGGATCGCCGGGATATCCCTTGTGGTCGCGGGTGTAGGAATTATGAATATCATGCTGGTCTCCGTATCGGAACGAATTAAAGAGATCGGTATCCGCAAATCCCTGGGAGCAAAGCACAAAGATATTATGCGGCAATTTGTATTGGAAGCGGGGGTAACAAGTACCTTTGGAGGAGTCATCGGAATTTTGGTGGGAACGGTTTTAACTATGGAAGGCGGAAAACTGTTGAAGATCCACGCCATGCCCACCACGAACAGCATGATAACCGCATTCTGTGTTTCCGTAGGTATCGGAATTTTGTTCGGCTATCTGCCGGCCCGCAAGGCGGCGAAGCTGAATCCCATCGATGCATTAAGAAACGAGTAGGGGAAAGCGTCTCGAAGATATAAGACTGGACAGCGGCCGGATATCAAGCTGCGGCGCAGACAGGATACCTGAGCCTGGGATAGGATATGCTTTATGAAACAACATTCCTCATTGCGGTTTCATAAAGCACCTCCAGGGGGAGGGTATACCATGATATAGCAAACTATAATATGGTATACCATGATATGGCAAACTAATATGGCATACCATGATATGGAAAGCTATAATATGGCAAGCTAAATATGGCACACTATACTATAGTATACAATTCAATAAGGCATCCGTGCGGTATACCTGCATGAAACCAGTGCTATAACGTCATAGGTTCAGGAGATTATGACGTTATATTTATTTATTCAGTTTCAGATTGGAGAAAAGGAGACAGAAGCGGAGTATTCCCTTGCATTTTGGATAAAGGGCTCACGCTTCTGAACCGATATGCCGATATATGATATTGCATGGAAAGATGAAAGATTATCCAATCCGGTTATGGGTCAAATCATGGGGAAGCTTCAGACGGTAGAAGATCACACCTGCCAGCCGAAGCAACAGTCCGGTCGTAAGAATGAAAGCAGGGGCGTTCCTGAGCCAGTCATTCATTCCGTAAGCCGAGCCGTTCCTGAATTGCCAAAGCCCGATGAGAATCAAGATGATGGGATAGGCAATGGAATTTGATATATAGTTAATCGTGGTATATTTATATTTTCTTTTCAAGTTATTAAGTAAAAAGTGCTTCTCTGAGGTGATACGGGTAAGGAAGCGGCTCCCGCCCCTGGCGGAATAATCACGCAGGCCTGCGGATATGGCATACGGAAAGACAGCCAGGATAAACAGTATATACAGGGAGGAAAGATTATATCTTTTATATCCCAGGTAAAGGGACACCAAACCTAATAGGACCGCGATGTAATATTTGCTGATCATCAGCGCCTTATAATTTGCTATGGCATGGATTTCATATTTCATAAGAGTTGCTCGTTCGTTCATAGGACGGCTCCTTGGCTAAATGGGTGAGTCAGGCGGTCCGGAGGAATGCGCTGCTGTTTTCGACTGTTTGCTGCGTTAATATTATAACTCATGAATGAGAAATTCACAACCTGTGTTGTTTGAATATAAATCCCGCAAATCCCGTAAAAAGCGAAAGTTTTTAAAATTTCCTTTGAATATTATAAGAAAAACGTATATAATATAGACGTGTACGTTTAAGTTGCCGAAGTTTGGAAAGAAATATAGGATAGAATAACCAGAGTACAGAATAATCTCGAATTTACCGGGATCAATTATAAGAGGAAAGTTACTTGATCATGAGGCTTCATGATAAGGAAAGGAGATGTATTATGTTAGGTAGTGATATCGGAATTGATTTAGGGACAGCCAGTGTATTAGTATATATCAAGGGAAAAGGAGTTGTGTTAAAGGAGCCATCGGTAGTGGCCTTTGACAGGGATTCCAATAAAATAAAGGCAATCGGCGAAGAGGCAAGATTGATGTTAGGTAGAACACCCGGTAATATCGTAGCGGTACGTCCGTTAAGACAGGGTGTTATTTCTGACTATACGGTTACGGAGAAGATGCTCAAATACTTCATTCAGAAGGCAGTAGGCAGACAGAGGTTCCGTAAGCCGATCATTAGTGTCTGTGTACCCAGCGGTGTTACTGAGGTTGAGAAGAAGGCGGTTGAGGACGCGACCTATGCAGCCGGAGCGAGAGATGTCCATATTATTGAGGAACCTATCGCGGCAGCCATCGGTGCAGGTATTGATATCTCCAGACCTTGCGGCAACATGATTGTTGATATCGGAGGAGGTACGACGGATATTGCCGTTATATCCCTGGGAGGTACGGTGGTCAGCACCTCCGTGAAGATTGCCGGGGATGATTTTGACGATGCCATCGTCCGTTATAAGAGAAAGAAGCATAATCTTCTGATCGGGGAACGAACCGCAGAGGATATCAAAATAAAGATTGGTTCGGCCTTCCGCAGGCCGGAATCGGTATCCATGGAGGTAAGAGGACGTAACCTGGTGACAGGCCTTCCCAAGACCATAGCCGTTAGCTCGGAGGAGACCGAAGAAGCTTTGAAGGAGACTACCTCCCAGATTGTAGAGGCGGTTCACAGCGTATTGGAAAAGACGCCTCCGGAGCTGGCGGCAGATATTGCGGACCGGGGAATTGTATTGACCGGCGGCGGCTGTCTGCTATACGGACTGGAGGAGCTGATTGAGGAGAAGACCGGTATTACGACTATGACGGCGGAAGATCCTATGACAGCCGTAGCAATCGGAACTGGCAAATTTGTAGAATTCTTGGCAGGCAAAAGAGACTAGAGAGAAAACCTGAATGCAGGAAAGGGGTTGATGGTATGGTAAGAGGATTGTATACAGCCTATACCGGAATGGTCAATGAGCAAAAGAGGCTGGATATCATCGCTAACAATCTTGCTAATTCAGCTACTGTCGGTTATAAGGAAGAGAGTGTGACCAACCAGTCCTTTGACGAGCTGTTAACAATTAAAATCAAGGACGCCTCCGAGG
>JAEZFH010000227.1 GCA_023437885.1 Bacillota bacterium
ACCGTACCCCATCCCCTGCTCGGCATTTCCCAATTCCGGAACAGTCGCACCATATGGTATATTTTCCGGGATTTCGCTCCTTTTGGGAATATTCCAAATCAGCCAGTGATTGAAGGCCTTGATTAAAGGAATATCTAAATCATCCATGATAATTGCAATAGAGACTGCATTACCACAAAGATTTTTTAACTGAAATGCAGGGGATATGTCTACATCAAATCCCGTATGTTTTTTTGGTATAAACTCGTTATCCTCAAATGCTGGACTTTGTACCCTTAGTGTGCCATATGTTAATTCGTTCATAGCGTCCTCCTCTTTAATTATTAATCCTGTCTTTCCAAAAATATCTGGTGTTTTTGTAATTTTGCTATTTTGATTTTTTATTCAAGTTGTCCTGTATTTTCTGCAGGACTTGAAAAACCATTGCTAACTCATTTTCTTCAATGCCTTCAAAAATTTTGCTTAGCAGCTCATATCCCAAAAACTTATTATTCTGAAAAAATTCATATGCTTTATCCGTAGGACAAATACATAATGCTCTGCTGTCGTAATTTGATTTGCTTACCGTGAGATAACCTCCCTTTTCCAGAATGGAAATCATTTTTTTTGCGCTTTGTCTTGTAACTCCCATTGCTAACGAAATATCATTAACTGTTGGGTTTTTAATAGTACCTTTGTATAAAACAAGTAATAAAAACCATTGTTTCAAGGTTAGTTCATTTGACAGCTTATCTCCCTCGACCTGTATTCTGTTTGAAAGTTGAAAAATAGCCTTAAATATGTTCATTTCCGCACTTTGCCGCTTCATATATCAAACCTCCTCTGAAATATGCAACCATCTGCATATAATTATACGCAGATGGTTGCATATTGTCAAACATTATATTTTCATCCCAATACTGCCACAAAGAAAGAAGAAATCCGTATACCCTGATATCAGCAGGAAATGTAATGCAATAAGCCGTAA
Source organism: Bacillota bacterium (assembly GCA_023437885.1). Taxonomy (GTDB): domain Bacteria; phylum Bacillota; class Clostridia; order Lachnospirales; family Lachnospiraceae; genus Mobilitalea. Next base: position 968 of record JAEZFH010000227.1, read on the forward strand.
TTAGGCGGTTTATTAAAAAATTCTTCTGGACTAAATCGACATAAGTCATTATAATAGATATGAATCAAATATAAAAATATCCATTATCATAAAAGGGAGTGATATCCATGGCTAACAGAGATATTCGTAAAGAAGTTAAGAAAAAGAAAAAGACTGAAACAGGTGTAATGCCTTCCTTAAAGCCGATTATGCCTGAGCCCGAGGTTGTAAAAAAACCGAAAAAGAACGCATAATTGTTAGGTTATACTCCTTTCGGCGTTCTTATTATGTACTATAACAACAGCTACCTGTCACTTTCCGGTATACCGGGACAATTTCTTCGTCCTCCGGAAAATGACAGGTAGCTTTTTATCTTCGTTTCCTTTGTATCCTTCCTGAGCAGACACAGGCATTACTGTCCATACCCCAATCAATACTTGTTCCGAGGTCGCCCCGTTCTGCCTTCAAATCTCATCTCTCTTATAATACCGGATAACCTGACCTGTAATACTTTCATAGATATGTCTCTGCCTGGCCAATGCCACTCCATAGTTGTCCAGGCTCCGGTTGATCATGCACAGAATCGGCGAGGAGAGCTTCATGCCCCGCTTTACCAACCAGTTGATTAATTTACGATGAATCTTGAACATTCTCCAATCAAACTCTAATAACAACAATAATCTCCATTCTTTCATCGCTTCACTTCTCCTAATCATTAGCATTTAGTTTACTGCAGCCTTAATCATTACTACAACATATTGCTTGATATTATGTGATTGTATTGCGAATGGTAAATCTTGTCCTATTTCCTATTATTATGAACCTGTTTATCAGAATATGCAACCAGTAATTACAACCAGATTCAGACAATTCCATATCTTGCATACCAATTACCTATCTATTCGGTAGAATGTCCCAAAGTGTATGAATTTATACTATGTCCGCAAGCGTCCATGCATGCTGCTTCGCAGCAAAATGCGCACTCCCTTCGGTCAGTGCCGGCCACTCTGGAAAAGCTCCAGCACTTCCTCTATAGGAAGCACTTTAGCAAAGCGGTTTTTCCATATTTTTTCATTGTAAAATTGATAAAGCTCCTGTGCAGAAAGATACTCGTTGTCAAAGGTCGTATTAGTCTCCATTGGAATAATCACTTCAAAACCATATTCAAAAGCCGCCTTACAGGTTGTATCGATACAGTACTCTGTCTGCAGACCAACCAGAAAAATAGTATCAATTCCTCTGTGTTCCAGATATTTCTTCAGACCGGTCTTTACAAAGGCACTATTATAGCTTTTGTCGAAAATCCGCTCACCCTCCAGAGGTGCAGTCTCATGATATATCTCCCAGCCTTGCGAACCCCGCTCCAGATCACTGCCTTCGCCGTCATCATGCCGTACATAGATGACCTCCAATCCTTTCGCCCTGGCAGTCCGCAACAACCTCTGTATATTGGCTATAACCTTCGTTCCATTATATGGATGCTCCTCAATCAAAGCTGTCTGGACATCCACTACCAATAACACTGTGCCTTCCATACAAACCTCCATTCCGCCGCTAAAGCGGCGGGTATACTATGATATAGTAAGCTATATCATAGCGTGCTATATCATAGCATACCATGATATGGCTAACTACAATATGGCAAACTATAATATGACAAACTATAATATGGCATATAAATCAGTATCAGTCATTCGTCACATCACCGTTTCCGCTGACCGGGATTGCTTCTCCCAGATATGTGGGTTCCGGCTTCAGCAGACAATACATATAATCCTTGGTCCTGGCCAGAAGCTCTCTCAGCTCTCTATAGTTCTGTCCGGCATATGCCCGGGGGTCTGCCGCCACCCCATAGGCATCCAGTCCCAGCCTGTCGGCAACATACAATGCCCGGTACAGATGGTAGCCCTGAGTCACAATAATAAGCTTATTCGCCTTAAAGATTTCCTTGGCTCGATACATACTCTCATAGGTGGAAAACCCGGCATGATCCATGAAGATATCCGGAGACGGTATTCCTTCCGCAATGGCATATTGCTTCATAACATTCACTTCATCATAGTCTTTTCTGCCATGATCCCCGCTCATCAGAATGCGGTTGCTCACGCCGCTGTGATAAAGCAGGGTTCCCTGCTTCAGTCTGTCCTCAAGCATTGCGCTGGGACGATTACCCTCCCAGACACCTGCACCCAGCACCAGCACGCAATCCACATCCTCCAGCTTTATAGCCTCCTCAGGTGAGAGTATCCTATTTTCTACGAACGCCTTTATATGAGCGTTCAGAATAATAATTAGCAAGGCACCGCTCATTCCACAGATGACCAGCAATAATAATATCCGCAGGATCAGGCTTCCCCACCGTCTTTGTTTCATATGAACCTCCATTCTGCTGCACAGCAGCCTCTTATGTGAATTCCTCCTATTGGCTATATGCATTCCATTGGCAATATGCATACCATTGGCAGTATGCATTCCATTGGCGATATGCATATCGTTAGCAGTATGCATACCGTTGGCGATATACATACCGTTGGCGATATACATGCCGTTGGCGATATTCATACCGTTGGCGATATTCATACCGTTGGCGATATACATGCCGATGGCGATATACATACCGTTAGCGATATACATACCATTGGATATATACCTTCACTTGATAAACATATTTGTATATGTTGTTAACAACATATACTCAGCATATCACAATTTCATATCTGTCTCCAACTAAATTTACTTATATTATTTTTAATTTTTCCTAAAGTATTACCCGGTTGGTAGCAATTTTCTCACTGAATATCCTGTCATGCTCCACGAAGATCATGGTTGGCTGATACTTAAGGATCAACTCCTCGATTTGCATTCTTGAGAATACATCCACAAAATTTAAGGGTTCATCCCAGATAAATACATGAGCCGGTTCGGCGAGGCTCTTGGCCAATAATACCTTTTTCTTCTGTCCGCCGCTGAATTCCCTGATATCCTTCTCAAACTGCACCCTGGAGAAATCCAACTGCCGCAGTACGGTCTTAAAGATGGTCTCATCCAATCCGTAATTTGAAGCAAAATCCTTCAGCCCCCCCATTAAATAGGAAGTATCCTGGGATACATAGGATATCTTTAAGCCGGGTGCGACGTAGTACCGGCCGGTATAAGCAATCTCCTCGCCCAGCAAAAGCTTAAGAAGCGTGGTTTTTCCGGAACCGTTCTTTCCCTGAATTGCCAGTCGAGCACCTCTTTGTACGGAGAAATTAATATCCGATGCTGCTGCATGCTCCCCGTAGAACAAACTCAAATTCTCGGCTTCCATAAACCTCTTTCCCGGAAAATCCATAATATTAATCTTTAGTGTATCTGTCTGCTCAATATTCTTAAGCAGTCCCTTCTTTTCCTCTATGGCATCCAGCTTCCGGTGTTCGATGGACTTGGCTCTCTTCATCATTTTAGCCGCCTTATGCCCAACGGCTCCTCGGTCAGCTACATGAGTACCGATCTTGGAAGCCTCCACCCGGTCGGACCATCCCATCGCCCTTTTTGCCGCTTCGGCGAGAACAGAGATATCCTTTTTCAGCTGCTCATTCTTCTCCAGCTCATAATTATCCTGGTATTCTTTGTTCTGATTCCAACTGGAGTAATTCCCCTTCTGAACCTCAATATTCTCCCTGTTTATGGACAGTACATGATCAATGCATTGATCCAGAAAGCTCCGGTCATGGGAGACCAGAATAAATCCCTTTTTTGTCTGAAGGTACTCTGCCAGCGTCTGGCGTCCTTCCATATCCAGATGGTTGGTAGGCTCATCAATCAATAGAAAATTATTCTTTTTTAAAAATAATGCTGCCAGGGACAGCTTTGTTCTCTCTCCGAAGCTTAAAGTAGCAAAGGGTCTTGCTAGAACCTCCGGGTCCACCTGAAGTTTTCCAATCTCCTTTTCTATCATTTCATCAATAATATAACCGTCATGGGACTGATACAGCTCCTGGAGCCTTCCGTAACACTCCATGGCACTGTGATCCATACTCCCAGCAAGACATTCCTCCATTCTGGACTCCCACTCGCTGTAGGGAGCAATGATATTCCTTACCACCTCCAGGGTATTTTCCGTCATATCCGCAACCTCAAAGGGGAAGTAGCTGAATTCCACGGATGAGGTTATTGTTCCCTCGTAAGAATATCTGCCCTGCAGCAAATGAAGAAAGGTTGTTTTTCCCCTGCCGTTTCTTCCCACAAAGCCAAGCTTCCAGTCCGTATCAAGCTGAAAGCTTACATGCTCAAAAATAGTATCATAGCTGGTATCATAGCTAAAAGTTAAATCATTTACAATAATCTGTGACATATCGGTTCTCCTTCCGCCGCAGACCGGGCTGTCTCTCTGTCTGTTCCGTGTCGGGACATGTTTCAATCAGCGACAGCATGCAAGTGCTACCTTGCACAAGGTAGCACTAAGATATAGCCAATCATGAGATAGCAAGCAAAAATTTGTCGCGCTATCCTCTGGTAAGCTATATTTGGCAGACCATAATTTGGCAAGCTCTTTTATCCCAGGCAATGGTCTCTTATAAAGGAAAGAATTTCTCCCTTAAGACAATCCGTGAAATAAAAAATGCCCACAAGAATCCATTCTTGTGGGCAAACTATCGCAGTTTATAGCATGTTCCGGTGCCGGTTCATCCCCTGCGGCTGCATGCTGTGCACCCTGGAAGAACCGTCATAGTAACTGCATTATAAAGTGAGAATTAAATTAAAGATAACTTGCCCGCTGCAATCGAAACACACTCTGCCCTCTTACTGAAACCTTAATCTCAGAAAGCGGTCCGGCTGCTTCTTATACTTTAAAAAAGTATCGCATATTAAAATAATGGACTAGCAAGTTATAATAATCATTCTCCATACCTCGATTTCATATATTTGTAATTAGTCAATTACCATC
>JAEZFH010000289.1 GCA_023437885.1 Bacillota bacterium
GTGATATCTCATTATCCCTTGCCACAATCTCCTTGCCATCGGGATTAAACACCGCTGTTTGCTCACTCATATGATAGCAGGTATCTCCGATCGCAAAATGCGGCCCTGTCTTCTCTGCAATCAAAACCGGCAGCCGCGGTGCAATATCAAATTTCTTTCCCATCATATATGCCGTCGTATTGGTACCGATGGCAAATTCGCCAAGGGGCAGGTACTCATGATTGTACAGCAAATTCTCTTTGATAAAGTTCCGATTTTTCTCCTCTTCCTCAAAATTAGCACAGGAATATTCCGATACCACTCCGTCCCGGAAGGTCAGCTTCAATTCACGGTATTCCAGATCCCTCAGATAAATCCTCGGAACATGGAGTACACCGTTGGTGCCTGTCAGCACAGGGGAGGTAAATACCTCTCCCACCGGTATGTTTACATCCGCCACACAATTCTCGAATATGGTCTCCTTAGAGCTATCCTTCAGCTCGTACAGCTTCACCATCAGATTCGTATGATTATTGCCTGCTCCCAGCACATGGACATATTCTCCCTGGTCCAGAGCGTCGATTATCTGCTGCTGGATCACTCCATAGCGGCTGCTGTCCAGGGTATTTACCTTCACTGTCTCGGCAAAGATCTCATTAAAGTCCTTTCCTATCTCGGGAACCGGATAGGAAATAATCGTGAACGAAATTTCACCCAGCTTCAAATATTCATTCTTTATAAAGCTTTCCTCATTATTATATTCCACAAAGAGCTTTTGCTGCCGCTTATCCAGCTTCACAGCCTCTTTCTTATCCTGGGGTGCAAAAAGCTCCTCACCGAATACCTCAATTACCGCAGGTCCGGCATACAGACCCGCCTTTTCTTTATATTGCTCATAGGACTGCCTAAGACTCTCCAACCGCCGTTCCTTGAATGCTTTATCAAAGAAAAGACCGATATCAAAGCGATGGTCATAATCATACTGCTTATTGGGGCTGGTAGCATGATAGCCGATTTTCAGATGCTGCTGCTTATTCACCGCATTATATGCTGCCCGGTAAATGGTCGGCTCCAGACCCATTTTCCTAAAATTATGGATGGCACAGCGCACCATTCTCTCATACCCAATCTGGAAGCGGATATTAACATATGCCTTCTTGCCCAGGTCGAGGCGATTGGCAATGAAGCCCCTTCGATAGCCCTCCGTATAGGTATCTGCCATTGCCTGAAGCTGCTCCTCAGGCAGGGAATTCAAAAACTGCGCCGTCTTCCATTCATTCTCCGTAATATATTCTCCGTAGAGATAGAGATAGCGCAGGTCCGCCAGGTCCGCATCCATAATGATATCCGTGGCAAAGGACAGGTCGGAATCCACCAGAGCCCGGATCCGGTTCCCAACCAGCACCTCGCAATAATCGCTCATGAAATCATAGACTGCTCGCTTTACATCCTTATAGGTATACTTTAATAAAGGATCCGTTGTTGACAACGTATTCTTATTTTCTTCTTCAAAATAGTTATAAATCTCAATCAGCAGTTCAAGATAAATTGTTAATTCATATCTCTTGCACTCATAGGCATATACAATCATACCGCGAAGCTCGGCTGTCAAAAAGGACAGGAGCTTACCGAATTTCTCTCCCAGCTTCTCACAGGCATAGGCAGGATTCGCATAGCTGAGATCATAATTATCACCGATAATATCCTCATAGAGCGCCCGGTTCAACCCCTGCAGCTCCTCCAGAGAAAGCTTGGACAATTTGTTCTCCATAGCCATCTCACCCACTCTTGCTACCATGCGTACAAAAGCCGCCGTCTTGTGAAAATAAGCGCGAAACGGTTCCCGTACACTTTCTTCCTTCTCCATTACAGAGATCCGTTCCAGGGCCAGCTCATATCTCTCCTGAATCGCTTCATTGTCTTCTTTAAATAATATGCTATATTTCATCCCAATCCTCCATCCCTTTTTAAGAGGAATTCTCCTCCATCTTTTTAGGAGAATTTCTCCTCCATTCTTTTTGGCGAATCTCTTCTCCTTCTTTTGGGAGAATTTCTCCTCCACTCACTTAGGAAAATCTCTCCTCCTTTTAGGAAGGTTTCTCCCCTCTTTCCTTTGGGAGGTTCTCTCCCTATCTTTTCGGTAGCCATCTCCTCCGTTCAATCCATCATAAACCCCTCCGAGCTCAAGGATGGTATTCAGCCTCCAAAGCCCAGTATATAGATTATCAACAGCAATATTGTCATAAACCCATTTAGCGCCGCCCCGATGATCGGAAACAGATAAAAGATATCCTTTTTCTTGAATGCTTTATAAGAAAGTATAAATCCAAAGACAGCCAATGCAAACAGTCCAATTCCAATCACTCCGAGAGCGATCCCCCCCTGACCCCGGGCCAGTCCGGACAGGATGCTGACTGCCAGAAAGCCAAGAATAACCACAATCCCGATGGCCATGGAGCCTATCCCCATCTTCGTATGCCTTCGGCCGGAGAATCGGATCATATCCTTGTTCCTTTTAATACGCATCTCTATCTCTCCCTTCCTGTCTTTTTTCTGATGCAATACCTGCGATAAATCCTATGGCAGATCACAAAGAAAATGTATCCCAAAATCCCGCCGATGGTGTTCATCAGAATATCATCCACATCAAAAATACCGACCCGGAACACCAGCTGGACCGTTTCAACGGTCAGACTGAACAACACGCTCAAGAAGGTAGTCCTCAGAAATTTCCGATATCTTTTATTCAATTGTGGAAGAAGAAATCCAAAAGGCGCAAACGCCAATATATTCCCCAGGATATTGACCGCAAAGCTTTCAAATCCAAGCTGCTCCCGGTACTGGATGAAGCGTTTGATTTCCTTGAAGAATTCCAGGTTGCTGCGATATCCCTCCACCGTATATCCCCTGCCATAATGCTCACTGAAGAACAAAAAATATGATAATAAAATGATATATAAATAAAACAAAAGCCATCCGGCTCTCGTCAGTCTTTTTACAGTGCGTTCCTTCAATTCTTTTCTCCATATCCTTTATTTTCTAAATAGATTATACCAAAAACCGAAACAATATACCATGTCCCATGGGTCCATGATATTGGCACTTCGTGCCAGGATGCGCACTCGCTTCCCTCGGCGCACACGCATACATGCGCAGTATAATGTCTGTCGACATTATACCATATGAAGAAGTGCATTGTCCAAAACCAATTCTATTATAAAACAAATCCAAATCCTAGTAAAGTATAATATACCTGACAGCGTACAGAAAACCCAGATAAAAAGCTTTCGCAGGACAGTAGATTTTTAGGGAAAATTTTAGTAAAATGAATGTAATTTATGGATCAGGCTATTTTGGTTATAATATTTATCATAATGGGTTTGCTGAACAAGCAGGATTGCCGAGTTCACTGCCCTAGGAAAGGATCTCCGGTAAATGGCATATGAAGACATTTGAAGAATTATATTATGAGGTTTTAATAAGATCATTAAAGGAAAAGGATATGAGCTTTCTTGAGAAAATGGAGCTCTACGACACCCATCAGCTGGATTGCCTGCTTCATCCGGAGAAACATCCGCTTATATGGCATTCAGGTGACTGTAAGTGTAAGGAAGGTGAACATAATTGTGTGAAGGTCTGCCCCTTCCATGCAATTCATCCAAACCAGTCCGGTAAAATAGAGATCGATGAAGAACTATGCGTCGGCTGCTCCATCTGCATTCAGGAGTGCAGGGCGCATCACTTGACCGGCAGCAAGGACATCATACCTGCACTGCAGGCAATCCGCTCCCATAAGGGCCTGGTCTATGCCCTGGTAGCACCGGCTTTTCTCGGCCAGTTCAGCAGCGACGTCACTCCCGGCAAGCTTCGCACCGCACTGAAGGCTGCAGGCTTTGACGGTATGATTGAAGTGGCCCTGTTCGCTGATATATTAACGCTGAAAGAAGCCTTGGAATTTGACAAAAACATTCAAACTGAAAATGATTATCAGCTCACCAGCTGCTGCTGTCCTATGTGGATCGCCATGATTCGCAAAATATATAAGGAATTGATGCCCCACGTTCCTCCGGCCGTCTCCCCGATGATCGCCAGCGGACGAGCAGTAAAAGTTATGCACCCGGATGCCCTGACAGTTTTTATCGGTCCCTGCCTGGCAAAGAAAGCAGAGGCAAAGGAAAAGGATATCGCCGGTGCTGTGGATTTCGTGCTTACTTTCCAGGAGATCCAGGATATCTTCCGCATTATGGAGATTGATCCCTCCAGAATGGAGGAGAGCGAAAAGGATCATTCCTCCCGCGCGGGCAGAATCTACGCTCATACCGGAGGTGTCAGCGAGGCTGTCAGCGCTACAGTGGAACGGCTGAATCCCAACCGAAGAATTTCCATCCGCACACAGCAGGCTGACGGGGTTCCGGCTTGCAAGGCAATGATAGGCGAGCTGCTGTCCGGCAATACCAGCGCCAACTTCTTCGAAGGGATGGGCTGCGTCGGCGGATGTGTCGGCGGTCCGAGAGTTCTGATCCCCCACGAATTAGGCAGAGCTCAGGTTGAGGAATACGGCAATGCAGCCCCTTACCCCACTCCCATCGATAACCCTTATGTAATCGAACTGCTCCACCGCCTTGGCTTGGATACGATTGAAAGCCTGCTTGAAAAGAGTGATATTTTCACAAGAACCTTTGAATAATTTGTAATTTACCATAATTATTTTAGACAAAAAAGCTGCTGCCATAAAACCCATCATGGCAGCAGCTTTTTCTTCTATCCGATTAATTTATCATTTTCAAGAATATGGTGTATGAGCCAGTCATTCAAGAAATCCAAAAGCTCAAGGATGACGTCTTTTTGTTTCTCGTCCACTTCATCCAGGCTATAGCTGGATATTTTGTCCATAAACTCGACATGCTGGGCTTTATGTGAGATCAGCTTCTTATAACGGATACTCATCATATATTCTTCTTCATGCTGAAAATGTATTGTTGCATACTCCGTCAATTCATTCAAGATACCAACGATATAATCATACTTATCCGGTATGAAATCATCCATCAGGGTCTCATATGCTTTGTCTGCAATTTCAAAAAGCTTTTGATGCTCCCGGTCAATGCTCTCGATTCCAGTGCGGAATTCATCCTTAAATACATACATAGGACAGCGCCTCCTCCTTCGTAGTTAAAAAGTGCCCTCAAAACCAACCGATTTTGAGAGCACTCTCTCCTTCATTTATCTGATTCTTATACTATATGATAACGGTGCCGGCTGTCAAGAAGAACCTTTGAACCGGTTTAGTATATAATCGTCGTGAATAATGTGGTATTCATTGTTGCAGTATTTCCGCTTGCATCCGTTAACGCATTATTCACCACCTCTATTTTAAGGCCGGTACCGTTTGCTGGTATGGAGTCCAAGGTAATATAAGCCGCATTTCCGTTCACCGTTACCGTGTTGCTGAAGATAAATGTGGGATTGGAAATCAGGGTAACCTTCACAACCAGGGAACCGGTGATCTGTTCGCTGAAATTCATCTGTATTGCATTTCTTTTGGTTTTATCAAACACCAAAGGCTCCATCAGGAACGGCTTTTTATTATCCTTCAGCAATACCATTTTAGAGAAGTCCTTAATAGCCGAATAACTGCTGTTATATCCCATAACACCGTTGATTTTTACCGGCCGCTCTACCGTAGCATCAATTGTCCCGTCTGCAACGGTCAGAAGAACGGTAGCACCGCTATCGACGGTATTATTCTTCAGCTGCGCCGACACAATACTGACTCCGGGAATGGTGTAATTTCCCGCATTCTCTGCAGAAGCCTTATCCAGCTTCGCCGCAAAATCTATACTGATCTGGCTCAGATTTGAGGCAGATTGTGTGATAGAATAAGGCCCAGGCAGCTCTGTTGAATTTCCGGTGGAATTACTGATCGATGCCGTCCTTATCAAACTGGGATTTTTAAACACATCCGTAACAAAGCCGTTCTCCAGTGTAAAAGCATAGGAACCAAGGGCTGACATATTGCTCATTTTCAGCTTCACAACCTTCTTATCTGTTTCATCCGCGATCTTAGTATAATTGATATTAGTATTGGAACGGATATCATCTGTAATTGTGGTCAGGGTTGTGGTAATTACTCCTGCTGCATTCGCTAAAGTAACTTCTTTATTATACTTCAGCATAAGCGTTGCGGTAGAAACATCAAATTCATAGGAAATCAGGATGGGATTGGTCTTATCAATGGTAAAATCCACAATGAAGGTCTTGCCAACCTGAGCGGAAGTATCCGTAGTTATAACATTATAGGAATTCCACATGGATAATCTTACTTCATTATTACCGGTTAAGCCTGCATCAACATCATTGATTGTATAATTCACCTTCTTAGGATCGGTGGAATCAATCACACCGGTAACCATATAACCGTTCTTTACCTGCAGATAGCCGGGGTAACTGAGGGAACGGCTGAAGGTTGCTGTTAGGGTATTGTAGCCGGTTCTGGCAACATAGAACGGTGCCGCCTGGGGCTTGAGGGTATTATCCGCCCGAAGAGTTGCAGTTAAGGTATAGCTTGCAGGTACATTTCCTGCCAGGTCTTTTGCTCCTGCCAATGTTACGGAGAAGAACTTGCCGTAATCCGTGCTGGCTATGGTGGATAGATCAATGATAAGAGCCTTCTTATCTGCACTTGCTACATAATTTAAACGGTTGTTTAAAATACTGATGGTATTGGCAGATGCATTGGTGCCATTCAGTACCGATGCACCTGTAACACTCAGATTTGTGAAATCCATAGGTTCTGAGAAGTTTATGTAAGCCTTAAATCCACTGTCATCCATAGTCACGCCTGTAAGTGTCGGCGGATAGTTATCGATGAAGGACAGCGTCTTGTAAAATGCCTCTATAGCAATTCCGGTAGTAGTTAAAATCTTATTGGTACAACTGATACCATATTCCCCGTCAAAGGTCTTGGAAGCGGTTATCGTTAAGGTCTTACCGTCTGTTGACAAGCTTGCGGTTAAATTCCCCGGATCCGCTGCCAGCACTCCCTTGCTGTTCCTTCCCAAGGTAACCGTAATATTTGAGGATAATTTATTCCCAGTCTCTATTACCGTGCTGGAATTCACCGGGCTTTCAAACACTACCTTGATTTCCGTCGTATTAACTATCTCCGCGCTCTGAACCTTAGCCATCGGTTCGACCACCTCAATAATAACAGAATCCTCGATGATGCTTTCCTTTGCCGCCGCAGCCGTAGCAGTGGCTGCCGCTTTGACCTTCAAGGTTACAGTGCCTACCTTTCTGGCAGTTACAACCCCTTCTTTTGGATCATCCACACTGATACTGTCCTTATCGCCTTTATCCACATACCAATATGCCAAATCCGTAGACTTTGCCGGAACCATTTCTATATTGAAATCCATGGTTGAGCCAAGTATAAGCTTATGTACTCCTTTTACAAGTGTAGCATTGGTAATGCGGATTTCATTGGCAGGAACCTTTACACTAACCGTGCAGACCAAGGTTTTTGTCTTTTTATTGGGGTAAGTAATCTTACATTTGACCGTCGTCGAACCACCTCCAACGGTAGTAATTACACCTTTACTGGATACCTTTACTATATCTTTATTGGATGAGGTCCATTTATAGGTGCTTCCCTTTACTTTACTGTTGATTACGATCTGGTATCCTTCACCTACTCCAACAAGCTCAATTTTGCTCTTGGCAAATTTAGGAGTCGCCGCACTAACCGTGCTTGTGCTATAATTCCAGAATATCGGTACACTGACCAATAACGCAAGAATCATAATTAATACTCTATTCCGTTTCTTCATCCTTCTTCCTCCTAACTTTTTAGCTATCTTCCTGTTTCTTTTCATCGCATCAATCAGCCCCGGCTGTACACCACCCGGCAATACCGGTGTCCGTCCAGGGGAAGCCCTTGATACGTAATGCTTTCGCTAAACCATTCGCTTTATATTAATGGTGTCATATCATAAAAAAAGTACATTTATGATCTCTCACTCCGGCCGCATGCCAGTAATCAAGTTTGCGGCATGCTCGTTATGTTTTTATTATATCATGAACAAAATCATGTTCATGCTCTTTCGCTCCGGTTGCTTACTTGCAAAAGCTTACAACATGTTAACTATGCCTTTATTATATCATGAATATATTGTCAAAATAATGACCAATTGTTTAATATTTTCTTACAATGAAATATATGGGAGTTTCAGGGCATACATTATGCTGACTCTACTTTCTTTTCCATCAAAAAATCATCCATGACAAAACCGTCTCCAATATCAGCAACCTGGGTCCCTGTCTTAACAAAACCAAGCCGCTCATAGGCTCTGATACTTCCCTCATTATAACGGTTTACGGTAAGCCGTATTCTATGTACGCCGTTTCTGCGGCAGATTTCTTCCATATGCTTCAGTGCTGCAGAGGCATATCCTCTTCCCCGGAACTTTTTTGAAATATACAGCTTGCTCAGGAACATCGTATCAGGCTCAATGCAATATGCAAAATAGCCATGATATCCACCAGGACTTCTCATCAGATAGTATACATAGGCTTTCTGAAGAATTTGGTCAGTGATTGCTTCACAGGATTGGAACCGTCCAATCATATAATCTGCCTGTTCCTTACCGATAATACGATCGTAATGCTCATGCCAGATCTCCTCAGCCAGCATTGCCACGGTTTCTATCTGCTCCCTTGAGGTAACGGTTTCCAGGGATATCGCATAAAGGACCCTCTCGATGATTTCTGCCGCGTCCTTTACCAATTGCTCACAGGGTCTGGAATTGTAGTATTCCTCCGTTCTATTCTGTGGGATGGCATCCAGTCCCTTTTCTGCCCCCAGATGAAGCAGCTCCCTGCAGATCATTGATCCGCTGCGCTTTTGGAATTCCTGCGCCAGCATCTGAACCACCTCATAATTGTATCTTTTTCCTGCATCATCCATCTTTGCGGCGGAGCCTGTCTCCAGGCCGGCAATCATGCTCATTCCGGATACGGCACCGCAAATCTCCCGCATCCTCCCTAAACCGCCTCCAAAAGAAGCAGACAGCTTCAGCGCTGTTTCCTGATCAATACCGTATAAATCACTGTAGGCGGCAAAGACCGACTGAGAACAGTTATATCCTTCCCGGAACAGCCTCTCCGCAACTTCAACACGCTTCATATTCAACCTCCTTCTGCCGTCATACCGTTCAACCTTCTATCTGATCCCAAATCCCCCGATCTTCTTGGTATCATAGGCCGGCCGTTTGCAGAATACACGATCCCTGGAGATCACCTGCTGATAAACCTTTTCAATCTGATAGGCAAATTCCTGCATGGAATACTTCCTTACCTTTTCCATGGCATTCCCGCGGTAATCTGTTTCCCTGTCCTGGAATAATACCTGATCCAGCCCGTAATACAGCCCCTGGGCATCAATAAAGGTATATCCGTTCACGCCCTGCTCCAAAATCTCCTCAAGGCACCGGTCTTCCCTCGCTACAACCGGCAGACCTGAGGCCATGGCTTCAATATAGGTAAGTCCCTGTGTCTCACTCCGGGAAGCACTGACAAATACATCTCCTAGCTGATAATACAAGCCAATGGTATCCCAGGGCTTTGCTCCGGCAAAAATAAAACGTTCCTTTAATCCAAGCCCTTCCACCATCTCCTGCAACCCTTCCAGTGCCGGCCCGCTACCTATGACCAGGAATTTGACCTGTTCCCGGGATGCCATATATTCCGGCATCGCAGCAATGATTTCTTCAATATTCTTCTCCTGAGAGACCCGGCCGATATAAAGCATCACCTTTTCCTCCGGCCGGATGCCGAAACTCTCTCTCAGCTGTTTAACCTCATTCGCCTGATACCTGCCTGGTTCAAATTTACTAAGGTCGATTCCCGTAGGCACTACGGAGATATCCTTATGAACACTATAGTTCATCAAGAGCCCTTTTGTCTTCTCAGTAGGCACAACCACCTGCTCCACTGTATTGCAGCATACCTTGGTATAGGTTCTGGCAAAGGCTTTCGCACGGCGGTCCAGGGCCTTGAAATTGGTCAGATAATGTGTATAATCCTCATAAATCGTATGATAAGTATGAACTACCGGAAGCTTTAGCTCTCTTGCCATAATTCGCCCGAAAATCCCCAGGGAAAATTCCGTATGAGTATGAATGATATCCAGATTCAGCCTCTTAATAATATGGGCCAGCTTCGGCTGATAAAACAGCCCTACCCGCCGTTCCGTGATAAAAATAAACGGAATACTGGGTACCCGGAAAACATTATGCTCATGCTCCGGTGCTCCCGGAGTCGTCGTGGTAAACACATAGACATTGTGCCCCCGTTTCTCCAATTCGTTCTTCAGCATATAGACAGAGGTCGCAACCCCGTTAATTTCAGGATAATAGGTCTCCGAAAACAGGCCTACATTCATAATATCTTCCTACCTTTCCGAAATAATCGTGGAATTCAATTGTGAAAATCCTCACAACCCATTTTATAATAAAATATTTGCCTTGAAAAGTAAAGTAAATAATCAAAAATGAGCATACAATACCTGAGGAAAGCTGCTTATTTTTATTAGTTTTTGTGCTTCTACCAATATTATCGGAACTAAAGGCAGATCCCGTTAATTAAGCTGTACAGCACAAAGGCGGTGTCTTCTCTCAGAAGCAGAATATACCCTCCGGAACTTATATTATTTACACAAAATGACAGAACTATTAGGCTTGGGAAAAGGATTTCTTCCCATTGACAGGCGAATCCCTAGCAAATTTTACATGTTTATAGAACTTTTACTTTATTTTTATGGGAAACCGAATTATAATGAAATAATAGTATATAATTATATAAAAGCAGAAAGGATGATTAGCATATGAAGAAATTTGGCAAGTTTTTATTCGGTACAATTACATTGGCATCTGTGGCAGCCGGTGCTTATTATGTTTATAAGAATTTTATCAAGAGGGATTCCTCGGATGATTTTGATGATTTTGAAGATGATTTTGAGGATTTTGATACCGACGAAGAGGATGCGGATGAAACCAGGGGCTATGTACCTATCAATCTGTCCTCAGAAGAATTAAAGGATGAGAAAGCAGCAGCAGAAGCTCCCGCAGAGGAAGTCGGTGCTGAGGAGGATCTTCATTAATCCTTGATAAATATATAAGTGCTGCCTTGCGCAAGGCAGCATCAGGTAAATTCATACCGTTATACCTAAACAGGTTCCTGTAATAGTTATATCAGCTTAACTATTACAGGAACCTGTTTTATTTAGGAATATTCAAAATTTATAACTGCATATTTGTCTCTGCAGGGAATCTCCTGTTATTGCTGTCTGCTTCAAAACAGAAGCTTCTTCAAATCCATTTTATTCACTGTATCCTGTATAAAACTCCGCCAGTTCACTTTTAAACCGGCTGTCATCTACAGCATAATATAGCATCTCCACTACATTCTCTCCCTGGGTGTAGCGTACGGTCAGATTGTTTCCTACCTCCATCGTATACAGCATTCCAAGCTCCGAGCTGTTCATCTCCACCGTATAATTCGGATCTGTCTCGGAATCGGTTCCTGCCGCACTGAACTGGTGACTGTCCATTACCAAATAGAAGGCTTCAATATCCTCCTGCTTGGTCAGTGTTACGGAGGTATTATTCCTGTCATCCGATATGGTAATATACTGGGCCTGCTCCGGAGAAGGGATAAAGATATCACGGAAGGAATAGAGCTGCGGTTCCTCCATATTACG
Organism: Bacillota bacterium; assembly: GCA_023437885.1. Lineage (GTDB taxonomy): Bacteria > Bacillota > Clostridia > Lachnospirales > Lachnospiraceae > Mobilitalea. Next base: position 11,738 of record JAEZFH010000289.1, read on the forward strand.
GGCAAGGGAAGAAAATTTCTGGGTTACGTTCTCATCAGATGTCATTCCCTGGGACTCTTCTTCCGAAACAGCGATATCCGCCTGCTCAGGTGCTTCCACATTCTCATTTCCCAAAGCCGTTTCTCCATTCAGCGCGGCATCCCCGGAAGCACCGCTTTGGCTGTCCTCCCCGCCGGCATAGGCTTCGGCGGTGATGGTAAACTGTTTCTGGGCTTCCTGACTGCCGTCGGATAGCACTGAAGCATCCTCACTGCTCTTTTCCTCAGCAGGTAGTGTTTGTGACGACATGTTGCTATCCGAACTGCTGCTTGTGGCTGACTCCGGCATAGCCGAGTCTATGGCAAGCTCCGCCTTCTTATTCTCCATCGGTGCCTGATTGATATAATTAATACCGATTACTGCAACAATTGCTGCCGCCGCAATACCGGCAATACCGCGTACATATTTGTTCCAGGGCAGCACTCTTTTCTCCTGCTTATCCGTGCCGTCCTTTGTTTCCTCTTCCTTACTGCTTACGGACTGCTCCTTAATTGCAGCCAGCGTTCTATTAATTAAATCCTCTGAGACACTGATACCGCTCAGGTCAAGAGAAGTGTTCAGATGCGATTTGATATTCAGATCATCCATTTCCATGCCATTATTCTTCTTATCGTTATAGCTCATCTGAAATCCTCCCTTCTAAAATAGATTTTAATCTCTGCCGGGCCCTGGAAAGCCTGCTCTTAGCAGTCCCCTCAGCAATATTCAGCACCTGGGCCGCGTCCATTATGGTCATCTCCTGAAAATACACACATAGTACAACATCCTTATACTTTGCCGGCAGGGAAAGAACTGATTTTTTAATCAATTCCTTCGTATCCTGTTTTTCCACATCATCATAATCCGTCTCACTGACGATCGCATCCTCCTGGTACTCCATCATCGGCACCACCCTGCGGTTCCAGGCACTTTTCAGATAATCCTTGCAGGTGTTGATTGTAATGCGGATAATCCAGGTCTTGATACTGGAATTACCTTCGAAGGTTGAAAGCTTCTGATTGACTTTGATAAAGACATCCTGAAAAATATCTTCCGCCGTATGAATATCCTTGACATACATATATGCCGTCCGCAATACATCGTTACCGTACTGCCGCATAAGAGTTTCTATATCATACCCGGGTATATTTTCTGGGAGGTCTGTAGGCATATCCTTATGCATCCTATTATCCCCCTATACCTTGCCATACTATAGCTTGCTATAGTATGGCATACTATTATTGTCATACGTCTATGTTTCTGCTTTTAGTCCACAATCATATAATAGTATACATGGATAGACAGACGATGTAAACAACAAGAAGTGATAAACCCACTTCTCTTATGTTATACAACAAGAAGTGATAAACCCGCTTCTCTTATGTTTAATAATGAAATAGATGCAATACGCTTTCTCCCTTTCTTAACTATTAGACGCGTTCCTGATAAGAAGCGTTCCATAAAAACCGCCTATTTATGTAGGAACATTTTGTGAATTATGTATTATTCTGACACGGAGAAGTCAACACCTAATCCATTATTTTATGACGTTAGATGATTATTCTTTTTTGAAAACAAAAAAGGCACAGTTCCCGAATACATAACTGAAGGAACAAATTTCTATTCCTTCGCCATTGTATACGGGAAGCCCGTGCCTTCCTTTAATTTACTTATCCAAATTTACTATATCTTTAGGCATGTTCCTTCTTCTGAAAGGTCATCCGATAGAGATTAGCATAAATTCCGTTCCGCTCCAGAAGTGCCTCATGGGTGCCCGATTCCTTGATCCCTTCTTCTGTTAATACAAGAATTTTCTTCGCATTCTTAATCGTAGAGAGGCGGTGGGCAATCACAAAGGTAGTCCTGTTTTTTGCCAGCTTCTCCAGGGAATCCTGCACCACCTTCTCGCTCTCGTTGTCCAAGGCGGAGGTTGCTTCGTCAAAGATCAAAATCGGCGGATTCTTCAGAAATACCCGGGCAATACTGAGCCTCTGCTTCTGGCCTCCGGACAGCTTTATGCCACGCTGGCCTATGTAGGTATGATACCCTTCCGGCAGTTCCTGAATAAAATCATGAGCATTGGCATTTTTGGCCGCTTCGATCACCTCTTCCTCCGTTGCGTCCAGATTACCGTACCGTATGTTATCCATGACGGTTCCGGCAAAAAGATATACATCCTGCTGTACAATTCCGATATTCTTACGCAGGGATTTCAGCTTAATATCGCGGATATCCTTGCCGTCCACGATAATACTTCCCTCCGTAACCTCATAGAATCTGGGGATCAGGCTGCACATTGTTGTCTTGCCGACACCGGAGGAGCCGACCAATGCCATATAGTCTCCGGCTTCTACCGTCAGATTAATGTTACGGAATACATCATTGGTGGTGTCATTATACTTAAAGGCAACCTTTCTGAACTCAATTCTGCCCTTTACCTCTTTCAGCTCCAGTGCACCCGGCTTATCCACGATATCCGGCATTATCATCAGAATATCATAAAAACGGTCAAAGCCCGTCATGCCGTTCTGGAAGGTCTCCGTAAAGCTGATCAGCTTTTTCACCGGATCAATTAAGGTATTGATATACAGAAGGAAAGTCAAAAGATCGCTGATTCCGATAATTCCGTGGGTAATAAACAGGCTGCCTCCGGCAATCATTGCTATATTGATGAATGCCGTGAAAAGAGTCAATCCCGAATGAAAGCTCGCCATACTCCAATAGCTGTTGCGCTTGCTCTCCACAAAACGGGAGTTGCTCTCATGGAACTTCTCCACCTCTTCCTCTTCGTTGGCGAAGGACTTAACTACCCGGATTCCGGACAGGTTATCCTCCACGCGGGCATTGATATCCGCAATTCTCTCCCGGTTCCTGCGGAATGCCCGGTTCATTTTTCCCCGCATATGATAAGCAAAAATAAACATTAACGGAAGGAAGGCAAAGACCAGAAAGGTAAGGGGAATATTGACCTGCAGGAGAATGACAAAGGCTCCTACCATCTTAATAATGGAGATAACAATATCCTCCGGCCCATGATGACACAGCTCCGAGATATCGAAGAGATCATTGGTAATTCTTGACATCAGCTGGCCTGTCTTCTGATTGTCGAAATAATTAAAGGACAGCTTCTGAAAATGCTCAAAGAGATCATTTCGCATGCTGTATTCCATGCGGGCTCCCATAATATGTCCCTGGTAGGCAATGAAATACGTACTGATAAATTCCAATAAGGCTAATGCCAGCATCGCCGCCAGCAGCTTAAGTATGATCGGTGTTGCTTCGGCTATTTCATAATCTACCAGTACATGATTGGTGATATACCGGACAATCATCGGAAAAACCAGGGATATTCCTGCTGCCAGCAATGCAAAAAACATATCTGCGAAGAATAATTTCAGGTGCGGTCTGTAATATGATATTAGCTTCTTTGTTTTACTGCTCATCCTCATCCTCCATTTCTACGGTCCATCCACATACTTTGTATTAAAAAGGTTACCCATTGAATTAGCAGGGATTATCCCGGGCTGCCTATTTCATACGGATATGCCGATGAACCATTTCTGCCTCAGTATCGTACTTCCTATTGTAACAATAGGCTGTAATATTCTTCAAATTGTTTTTTCACAAAAATTTTTCTCGGTTACAACTTCTATCCCGTTGTCCTTTAAAAGACGGGTTGCTACCCCGTTCCCGGGAATCAGCCTTCCGGAGAAGGTTCCGTCATAGATCTCGCAGCAACCGCAGGAGGGGCTTTTTGATTTCATCACAGCCTTCTTTATTCCCAGTGCTTTTGCAATCGCCAGTGTTCGCTCGGCACCCAGCAGAAATTCTTTCGTGCAGTCTGCACCTTCTTTATTAATTATTTTAATTTCTCCCGGCTGATTAATGATCTCGCAGCTTATTCTGGGAGTAGTAAGTCCTCCCAACTGCTCCGGGCATACCGGCACAGCTCTTCCCTGGGCGACCAGCTCTGCCACCGGTTCACAGGTATAAGCCCTCCCGTCATAGCGGCACGGACTTCCGGCCAGGCACGCACTCACCAGATATATTTCCTTCTTCTCCATCGCTCCACTCCTCCTGTTTAACCTGTATCTCTTTCCTTTGTTCTTACTTTGTATCTTTCCCGCATATCTTTCCTTTACATCTTTCCTATATATATTTCCTGTACATCTTTCCTGTGTATCTTAACCTGCATACCGCCTCTTATCAGCTGCACAAGAGCCGGAAACGAGGACATAAATACTCCATGCCAACCGGTGCAGACAATAAATGATACATTTAAGGCTGATTAGTGATTGCGGATGCAACTACTAACCAGCCTCTGTTAACCTATTGTTTACTTCAATAATCTATGATGTCTTGACTATTTCGAAAGCCGGATGGACAAATCATACATATACTGGTCAACATCCTTAGTCATAGCCAATGCCTCTTCAATATCATAATCAACAAACATTCCGTCCTTATAACCGACAACACGCTTGCTTGCGCCGGCTACTAAGAGATCCACCGCCTTTGCTCCCATCATGGAGGCATACACACGGTCTCTTGTGGTAGGACTTCCACCTCTCTGGGCATGACCAATGATCGTCGCTCTGGTTTCCATACCGGTCGCAGCCTCAATTCTCTTCGCCATACCGTTAGAATCTCCGACACCCTCCGCATTCACGATAATATAATGCTTCTTGCCCTTTTTACGCTTTTCAATAATATTATTGATAATTCTCTGTTCGTCATAATCATAGCGTTCCGCAATCAGAATATCTTCCGCTCCGTTGGCAATACCGCACCATAATGCGATATAACCGGCATGTCTGCCCATTACCTCGATGATACTGCATCTTTCATGGGAAGTGGAGGTATCCCTCACCTTATCGATGGTCTCCATTGCGGTATTCACTGCTGTGTCAAAACCAATGGTATAATCCGTGCAGGTAATATCCAAATCAATGGTTCCGGGGAGTCCTACGGCATTGATGCCTCTTCTGGCCAAGGCCTGCGCTCCCTTGAAGGAGCCGTCACCGCCGATGACAACCAGTCCGTCGATTCCGTGCTTTCTGCAGACATCGGCGGCCTTGTCCTGCACCTCAGGCTTAAGCATCTCCAGACAGCGTGCCGTATAAAGTATGGTACCGCCCCTCTGTATAATGTCGGACACACTGCGTGTATCCATATCTATAATGTCTTCCTCCAACAGACCCAGATATCCTCTCATGATACCCTTCACCTGTAAACCGGCAGCCAGTGCGGTTCTAACTACTGCTCTGATTGCCGCATTCATTCCGGGTGCATCCCCGCCGCTGGTCAATACACCGATTGTTTTTACATTTGCCATTATTTAACCTCCATAATGCCGCTTTCCGGCATTTTAAATACAATCC